>WRCU01000140.1 GCA_009783805.1 Oscillospiraceae bacterium | reverse complement strand
GACGACGACGGCTACTGGGGCGACGACGACGGCTACTGGGGCGACGACGACGGCTACTGGGGCGACGACGACGGCTACGACGGCTACGAAGGCGCCTCCGAGACCAGCCGCGTGTCCATCATCAACTACACGCTGTACGGGTTCACGCGCGCGTACGTCACATTCGCCGGCATGGGTGGGTATGGCTACTACGACGACAGCTTCCTGGAAGGCAAGGTCCTTATTTCCGAGTACCAGGTGACGGTCGACGTCCTGCGTGACCGGCTGGTGTATGACCTGTTCATGGTCGACGAAGACGGCGACGAGTGGGTTTGGGAGGGCATTACGCTTACCGACGGGTGCGAGGCCTACGTGAACCTTACGGACGGGGGGTTGCCCAAGCTGACCGTATACCACCTTAACGGGGATGTGGACGAGCATACGGGCTACTATAAGTGACGGCGGACGGCGGCGCAGGCCGCATCCATAATATGATCCATCATAACGGGGAGGCGGGGTAGGCTAATATGGGCGGCACGGACAAGGTCATGTATGAGGAGCTGGTTCCGCAGGAATTCAGGGAGAGGATCGAGGCGTGCCCGATCGCCTACCTGCCGGTCGGCACCCTGGAATGGCACGGCGAGCAGAACCCGTACGGCACCGACGCCTACATCGGCCACGGATGCTTCGTAAGGCTCGCGAGGAGGGTGGGCGGCATCGTCTTCCCGATGCTCTTCATGGGCCCCGACACACTGACCGTATCCGGCGCGACGAACTACTACGACCAGGAGTATGACTGCCTGTACGGCATGGACCACTGGACGGGCGGGGAGGAGCACAGCGGGGGCGTCAAGGTGAAGGAGCCGTCGCAGCTCGAGGGCAGCGCGTACTGGATCTCGGACGACGCCTACAACCTCTACATAGAGGCCATACTGCGCCAGCTCAAGAGGGCCGGGTTCAAGGCCGTGGTGGTGAACGGCCATGGGCCGTCCGTGCTCTTCATCCTCAAGCGCATAGAGGACTATAGGAGGAGGTTCGGCATCGACGTCTTCCATTGCTGGGGGATCGACAACTCGAGGGAGAAGGCCCTGGGCCCGCCGTTGGGAGGCCATGGGGGCATAGGCGAGACCTCATTCATCATGGCCCTGCGCCCCGAGCTCGTCCAGATGGGCAGGCTCACGGACGACATGGCCAAGAAGCCCGTGGGCGTGGGCGGCGAGGACCCGAGGACCTACGCGAGCAGGGAGATCGGCGAGGAGCTCATCGACATATTCCTCGAGGGCATGGAGAAGAGGCTCACGGAATACCTGGCCGGACTGCGGCAAGGTTAGGGGGTCACATACTTGGCGGACAAGAGGCCCAACTTCCTCGTCTTCATGACGGACCACCAGAGGGGCGACATGCAGCCCCCCTTTGGGATAATCAAGACGCCCAACCTCGACAGGCTGCACGCGGCCGGCGTCAGCTTCACGAACGCCTACTGCCCGTCGCCCCACTGCTGCCCGAGCAGGGCCACGTTCTTCTCGGGGCTCTACCCCTCGGAGCACGGGGTATGGGACAACGTGAACGTCTCGAACGCGAAGTCGCGCGGCCTATGCGACGGGGTGAGGCTGTTCTCCGAGGACATGCGCGACGCCGGCTACAAGATGCTTTTCGCGGGCAAATGGCACGTGAGCGACAAGGAGGGGCCCGACAGGCGCGGCTTCGACATGCTCTGCGCCCATTGGGAGAGGTATAAGGACGAGGGTTACAGGCCTTCCATGAGCGATTGGGACACGTACGGGCTCGGCTGGCCTATCTCGGACCCCACGGCCGTCAGGGGCGAGGGGGAGATCGTGCGCCCGGGGTTCCATAAGACGGTCATGTACGGCGAGCGGAATGAGCCCCACCACGACGCCGTTATGGTCGACGCGGCCATAAGGGGCATCGAGGGAATGCCCGACGGGGAGAGCTTCCTCATGTACGTCGGCGTGGGCGGGCCGCACTCCCCTTATATGGTGAGCAAGGAGTTCCTCGCCATGTACGACCTGGATGAGATCGCGCTGCCCGAGAGCTTTACGGACACGATGGGCGACAAGCCCGCCATGTACCGCCGCATCAGGGAGCGCTACGGCCAGCTGACCGAGACGGAGCACCGGAAGGCGCTTCTGCACTACTACGCGTATTGCACGTATGAGGATTTTCTATTCGGCAGGCTGTTGGACGCGCTGGAGGCCAAGGGGCTGCTGGAGAGCACCGTGGTCATATACAATTCCGACCACGGGGACTACGCCGCCGCCCACGGCCTTTGGGAGAAGGGGCTGCCGGGGTTCCGGGAGGCCTACCACGTGAACTCGGTGGTGGGCTACGGGGGCGTGAAGGGCGGCGGACGCGTCGTGGACGAGTTCGTCTCGCTGGCCGACTACGCGCCGACTTTTTTAGAGATGGCGGGCATCGAGGCCGGACGCAGGTTCTGCGGCGCCTCGCTGCGGCCGTTCCTCGAGGGCGGGAGGCCCGAAGGCTGGCGGACGGAGATGTTCACGCAGACCAACGGGAACGAAAATTATGGCATCCAAAGGGCCGTCTTCGACAGGAAGTACAAGTACGTATACAACGCCTTCGACTATGACGAGCTGTATGACCTGGAGGCGGACCCCCATGAGGTGAGGAACCTGATCGCGCACGGCGCCTATGAGAGGGGCGGCGAGCTCGACGCGGTGGTACTGAGGATGTGGGAGAGGCTTTACGCGTTCGCCTATGAGAACAAGGACGGCATCGCGAACGGTTACATGGTCACGGCCATGGCCCCGTACGGCCCGATGGTGTACCTCGGCGGAGACGGGGCGCCGAGGAAATAAGGCAGGGGAGGATGCGCTCGCGAGGCGCCCGCCGGCTTAGGCGGGCCTGCGACGCGCCGTGGGCTTGGCCGAGGGGAAGAGTCTTTCAAAGGTCATCCTTTCGTTCCTTAAGATAGGGACGATAGGCTTCGGGGGCGGCGCCGCGCTGATCCCGGTCATAGAGTCCGAGGTCGTCGAGCGGAAGGGCTGGGTGGACAAGGAGGGCTTTGACGTCGCGGTCGCCGCGGCGAGCATCTCGCCCGCCTCCCTCCCGGTCTCGATATGCGCCATATGGGACCAGCGCTACTCCCTGGTCAGCGCCTATTCTTACGCCCTGCCCGGCCCGGCGATATACATGACCCTCCTCACGGGCTTCTCCATGATAGGGGAGGCGGGCGTCAGGTACATCAGGTACGCGTCCGCGGGCATACTCGCGTTCGTCATGCTCCTCATCGTCAGGTTCGTCGCGAAGGGGTTCCGGCGCTGCGCGGAGCGGGGCATGCATGGGCGGCACATGGCGGCCTTCGCGGCCTCGTTCGCCCTGTACGGCGGCGGCTCCGTCCGGTCGTTCCTGACCTCCATCCTCGGGCTTCCGCCGGACGCGCTGCCGCAGCCGGTCTTCGCCCTGTCCATGCTGGACTTGATCGCCATTTTGTTCTTCATTTCATGCTTCGTCGGGGCCTCGGGCTCGCTTAGGCGGCTCTCGGCGGCCTCGGCCGTTTCGCTCGCGTACGCCCTGGCCTGCGGGAGGATGGGCGCGTTGCAAAAGGCCCTACCCTTCCTGCCCGGATGGGCGTCCGACAACCTGACGGCGCTGTTGTTGGCGTTGATGGCCTTGATGGCCGTGGCGTCCGCCGTGGCGGACCGTTCGGCCCCGCGCGCCGGCAAGGGCGTCAAGGAGGGCATGGGGAAGGCCGACTACAGGCCCATCGCCAACATCGCCTTGTTCGCCTGCGTGGCCCTGGCGGTCACCCTGCTCGCGTTCGCCGTGTCCGGCGATGGGGGATCGCTCACGTTCGCGGCGAAGGGGTTGGCCTCGTCCCTCACCTCCTTCGGGGGCGGGGAGGTCTATTATGCGATCGCAGACGAGACCTTCGTGCAGACGGGCATGATAGCCAGGGAGTTCTACGACGCCAGGATAATGGGGTTCGCGGGCGCCATGCCGGGCCCGGTCATCGTCTCGATCATCGCCGGGGTGGGCTTCGCCTTCGGCAGCGACATGGGCGGGGCGGCATACGGCTGGCTCTTCGGGCTGGTGGGCATAGCGATGGCGGTTACGGCCACGGCCTTCGGGGCCCTGACGCTGTACGCGCTGTTCGGGATCCTAAAGGAAAACCCGCGCTTGAAGCTGATCATGGCCTACATCATCCCGACCGTATGCGGCGTGCTCGCCTCCGTGGCCGTGAATCTCATGAGGACCGCCGCGGCCGTCGTTTCCGGGGTCGGGCTGCACGCGCTGGCGGGCTACGCGGTGATGGCCTCGATCCTCGCCGCCATGCTGCTCGTCTGCCGCCGGGTCAAGGTCAACGACATGGCCATGTTCGCTTGCGGCGGGATCCTGACGCTCACGGGGCTGAGCCTCGCGTCGCACCTGCTTCCATGAGTGTCGGGCTTCCTGGGCCGAGGATTTGGGGGCCCAGGGCCCGGCGGTCAGGCCCTGTTGCGCCGCCTCTCGTTGGCGTGGGCGCCCTTCTTCTCGGTCTGGTCCATCTCCTCGCTGTAGATGCGGTAGGTATGCTTGCCGCTGTTCTTCGCGTGGTACATGGCGAGGTCCGCGTACTTGATGAGCATCCTGTAGTCGGAGGTGTGGTGCGGGAACATCGCCACGCCTATGCTGAGCCCCACCTTATACTTGTCCACGTATCGGTCCACGGTCTCTGAGCTGAAGCTTCCCAGCACCTTCTCCGCCGCCGCCCTCGCGTCATCCTCGGTCCTCACGTTCGCGACCACCTGCACGAACTCGTCGCCGCCTATGCGCGCGGACATGCTGAGTATGCCCGCCGGGGGCCTGAAGGACTTGGAATCCGCGTGGATACCGTTCAGGTAATCCGAGATGCTCTTCAGCAGGACGTCGCCCGCGTCGTGGCCGGAGTTGTCGTTCACCTGCTTGAAGTTGTCGAGGTCGATGAGGAACAGGGCGAACGGGGCGTTCTTCTTTATGGCCTTCTCCGATATCTCCGGAAGGTAGCTCATCAGGTACTGGCGGTTGGGGAGTCCCGTGAGCACGTCGTAGTTGGCCATCCTGAACAGCCGGGCCTGCATCCTGCGGTCGCTGCGCATCAGCATCGCGACGACGAAGGTCATGATGGCCATGGTCGCGAACAGCGCCGAAACCTGGAAGATAGCGTTGCTCCTGGAGGCTTCGTTGCTGTGCTGGATATAGGTGTCCGCTATGTCCGTGCTGACGATGCCTATGACCTCGCCGTCCTTGAATATCGGGACGGCGCCCGTGTTGAAGCTGCCCCACATGTCGGATAGGTTCATGACCCCCGCCGAGTCTTC
>WRCU01000139.1 GCA_009783805.1 Oscillospiraceae bacterium | reverse complement strand
TGTTCAGGCCCGCCGTACAGCTGCTGGCCGGCATACCATCGGTCGTATACGGGTTCTGGGGCCTCATATTCATCATACCCCTGATCAGGGACCGGCTGGGCGGGCCCGGCCTGAGCATACTCGCCGGATCCGCCATACTCGCCATCATGATCCTGCCCACCGTCATCAGCATATCCGAGGTCTCGCTGCTGGCCCTGCCCAAGGCCTACAAGGAAGGGGCCCTCGCCTTGGGGCTCAACCACTGGCAGGCGATCAAGTCGGTCCTCCTCCCCGCCGCGAAGTCCGGGATAGTGGCCTCCGTCATCCTCGGCATCGGCAGGGCGGTGGGCGAGACCATGGCGGTGATCATGGTCCTCGGCAACGCCGTGGCGGTCCCCCAATCGATCCTCGACCCGGTCAGGACGCTCACGACGAACATCGGGATAGAGATGGGGTACGCCTCCGGGGAGCATAGGGAGGCCCTGTTCGCCACGGGCATAGTCCTGTTCGTGATAATCATGGCGCTGAACGCGTCGGCGCAGTACATAGTCAGGGACAAGAAGAAGGGAAGGCGCGCATGAGGAAGACGTCGCATGCAGGCGAGGCCGTCGCCAGGGTCCTCATATGGGCCGCGGCGGTCTTCGTCATGGCGCTATTGGCGTTCATCATCACCTACCTGCTGGTGAAGGGCCTGCCCATGATCGATTGGGCGTTCCTCACGGAGATCCCCAGGGACATGGGCAGGGAAGGCGGCATCTCATCGGCCATCGTCGGGACCCTCATGATCACGGCCATCGCAGTAGCCATCGCCACGCCGTTCGGGATCGGGACCGCCTTCTACCTCTCGGAGTACAGGAAGGCGGGCGTCGCGACCCGCCTGATCAGATTCTGCGCGGAGTCGCTCGCCGGCATACCTTCCATCGTCTACGGCCTGTTCGGGTTCATCTTCTTCGTCATATACTTGAACATGGGCTGGTCCGCCCTGTCCGGCGGTCTGACCCTGGCATTCATGATCCTGCCGACGATAATCAGGACCTCGGAGGAGGCCATACGGGCCGTTCCCGGCATATACCGCGACGTCAGCTTCTCCCTGGGCGCCACGAAGTGGCAGACGATATACAAGGCCGTGCTCCCCTCGGCGCTGCCGGGCATAGCGAACGGGCTCATACTGAGCGTCGGGCGGTGCATAGCGGAGACCGCCGCCGTCATATACACGGCCGGCTCGGTCCTCCGCATGCCTTCCTCCATATTCTCGCCCACCAGGTCGATGGCCGTGCACTTCTACATCCTCGCCAGCGAGAGGATCTCGATGGACAATGCATACGGGACGGCGGCGCTCCTTATAATACTGATATTCATCATAAACGTGGTGGCGAACGCCATCGTGAACGGGCTGGCGAAGAAAGGTGCGTGAATGCGCGTAAAGATCGAGGTAAAAAACCTAAGCTACTACTTCGGCCAGGAGCGGGTGATCAAGGACCTGAGCCTCAGGATCCCGGAGAACGTGATCTTCTCGGTGCTGGGCCCCGCCAGGAGCGGGGTGACCACGCTCCTACGGACCCTCAACAGGCTGAGCGACCTGAACCCGGAGACCCGCACGGAAGGCGAGGTGCTCCTGGACGGCGAAGACGTGCTCGCGAAAGACGTGAACGTGACGGAGCTGCGCCGCAGGGTGGGGATGGTCTTCGACGTCCCCACGCCCCTGCCCCTGTCCGTCTACGATAACGTGGCCTACGGTCCGCGCCTCAGGGGCACGAAAGGCAGGAAAGCCTTGGCGGACTGCGTGGAGGGCGCGCTCAGGACGGCGGCGCTTTGGGACGACGTGAAGGACCGCCTCAACGTCCCGGCGATGTCACTCTCCGGCGGGCAGCAGCAGCGCCTATGCATAGCCCGGGTCCTGGCGCAAGGCCCGGAGGTGATCCTGCTCGACCGCCCATGCTCCGGGTTGGACCCGATATCAACTTCCAAGATCGAGGATTCGCTCATACGCCTGAAGGAAAGCGTCACCGTAGTCATCGCACCCCACAACGTGCAGCAGGCGGGGCGGATTTCCGACCGCGTGGCTTTCATGCTCATGGGCAGGCTCATCGAGGAGGGGGAGACGAAGAAGGTCTTCGTGAGCCCGGAGTTCAGGGAGACGAGCGACTACATCACGGGAAGGTTCGGATAGGCGGCCGGACGCGGCAAGGCGCCTAGGCGCCTTGCCCGGCCCGCGCGCCGATATTTTAAATAGGGGGGATTAACATGGGCGAACTGTCGCCGGTCGAGAATTACCTGGAGGCCATACGTTTCGGATCACCGGACTACGTGCCGCGCGGGAACGAGCGTATATCGAAATGGGTTTCGTTGAAGGGCAACTCATCGCACTCGACCTGGACGGACTCATGGGGCGTGGGTTGGGTCATGGAGATGCCTGATACGGCCCCGTTCCCCCTGTCCGTCCCCATCAAGGACATCAGGCGCATCGACGAGTATGCGCTGCCCGATCCCGACAGGCTGTTCGACGGGATAAACGGGCAGCTCCCCGGCATAAGGGCGGCCAAAGGGGAGGGGCTCCTGATCCGCTGCGGCTTGGGCTACCTCCTATACGAGCGCGTATGGTCCTTGCTGGGCATGGAGGGCTTCCTCTCCGCCCTGGCGCTCGAGCCCGAGCTGACTTCCGAACTGCTGCACAGGATAGCCGTATACAATAGGCGCGTCTTCGCGAACATGCTCGAGATAGGCGTCGATTGCATAGGGTTCTCCGAGGACCTGGGCACGCAGAGGGCCCTGATGTTCTCCCCGGAATCCTTCAGGCGCTACTTCCTGCCCGAGTATGAGCATATGTTCCAGGACGCCCTGACCGAAGGCACGATAATCGACTTCCACAGCTGCGGATGCGTGGACGCGGTGGCCCCTATGCTGGCTTCCATAGGCGTCACCATCCTGAACCCCGTCCAGGCGCGGGCCAACGACATAGCCGGGATCAAAAGGGCCACCTACGGCAGGATGGCACTATGCGGGGCCGTGGACTCGCACTTGATCCTGACCGGGACCGTCGAGGAGATATACGAGGAGACGAGGCGCATCCTGGGGATCATGATGCCCGGCGGCGGCTACGTATGCGCCCCCGACCAGGGATTCCCCGAATATAGGCCCGAATGCGTGGAGGCGGTCTACAGGGCCGCGGTCGACTACGGGAGGTATTAGGTCGGAGGTTGGGGCCGCGGCCGCCTGACGGGTCGAAGCCGCGCGCATGCCGGCGACGGGGGCCTGCCTCACCTCGCGTCGTGCAGGACGGCGCCGCCCACCATCGTGACCGCCGCGCGCATGCCGGCGTCTAGGGCCACCATGTCCGCGGCCATGCCCTCGCATATGGATCCGACGCCCACGAGCCCGGCGGCCTTGGCGGGGGTGGCCGAAAGCATGGTCAACGCGTCCTCGGCGGCGAACCCCCAACCTATCAGGTTCTTTAGGATCTCTCCCAATGAGACGACGCTGCCGGCCAGGACGCCGGAAGGCAGGTATGCCGCCTCGCCGATGACCATCCCGTCAGGCGCCCCCTTCCCCTCGGTGAAGGCGTGGCTCACGCTGTCGGAGACCATCGCGACCATTTCCGCCCCCTTTCGCCCCACCGTCAGCCTGACTATCGCCGGGTGGATGTGGACGCCGTCGCCGATGATCTCAGCCGTGCATTCCCCGCAGTCCAATACCGCGCCGGCTAGGCCCGGCTCCCTATGGTGTATCCCCCGCATGGCGTTGAACAGGTGGGTCGAATGCGCTATCCCACTGGCGAAGGCCCCCATCGCGCCGTCATACGCGCAGCTCGTGTGCCCGATCGAGAACCGCACCTTGCCCTCCCCGCGGCCGAACTCCTCGATCAGCCCATATGCGCCGGGCAGCTCCGGAGCCACCGTCATGAGCCTGACAAGCCCCCCTCCGGACGCCACGATATCCTTCATGACCTCACGTGAGGGACTAAGCAGATGCTCCTTGGGCAGCGCGCCTTTATAGTCCGGGTTCACGAACGGGCCCTCCACGTTGATGCCCTTCATGACGCCGTAGGCGGAGCCCCTGATGTATTTGGCCAGGCCGGCTATGGCGGAGGCCATCTTACCCGGCGGGGCGGGCACGACGGTCGGAAGCAGCGTCGTCACCCCCTTGCCGGGCATGAACGACTCTATCTCGGCGAGCGACCGTTCGTCCGCCCCGTCGTATTGGAAGCCGAGGCAGCCATGGGTGTGTATGTCGACGAAGCCCGGTGACAGGGTATATCCGCGCACGTCGAGGGTACCCTCCGCGCCCAGCAGCCCGGCCCAGCCTTCCTCCCCGTACGCCACCTTGCTGATCAGGCCGCCCTCTACCCAGACCGTCCCTGGCCTGAAGGCCCTATCCGCCGTAAATATGCGGTCTCCGACGACCGCGCCCACCTTGACTTTCGCCATACGCGCCTCCATAAGGAACGGGATATGCGATGAGCCGGGAACCACAGCCATCTTACCCCCCCGCGCAGCCTACGGCAATTAACAAGCTTCGCGGGCGCAGCCTACGGCAATTAACAAGCTTCGCGGGCGCAGCCTTCGGCAACTTATGGTAGAATACTCGCCAAAAAACGCATGGCACGGCCATCGTTTTGGGGAGGGAGTGTTTGCCATGCGATATTTATTCAGTCGGTTGCTGAGCAAGGTCCCCCACCCCGTAAAGGGCCTCTATGAGCAGAACGGCGTCTTCGACGGCGTCCTGATCAAGAACCTTAACATGATCATCGTCGGCGGGGCCTTCGGCACCGTCTTCGGGACGATCGTCTCTGGCAGCACCTACGCCGGCTTCATCAAGGCCCTGGACTTCTCCGACTTCCAGTACGGCCTGCTCCTGGGCATCCCCATAGTGGCGAACTTCTCTCAGCTCGTCGCGTCGAGGGTCATCGAGCGGAACGGCAGGAGGATGAAGTGGTTCTTCATCTCCGGGTTCACGCATAGGGCCATATGGATAGTGGCCGCGTTCATCCCATACATGTTCCCGGACTCAGTGGCCGAGTCCAGGATCTGGGCGGTCCTCTTCATCGCCACCCTCACCGCTGTTTCCGGGTCGTTCATCAACATCACGTTCAACTCGCTGCTGGCCGACGTGACGCCCATCGGCATCCGAGGCAAGTACCTCTCCATCCGCAGCAAGATCGCCACCCTGGCCTCCATGGTCGTCGGGCTGCTGGCCGCCTGGCTGCTGGACTCGCTGCACGGCTTCCTCCCGTTCACGATCGTCTTCATCGTGGCCGCCTTCGCCGGCATATACGACATCTCGCGGTTCTTCCACGTCAAGGCCCCGCCCATGCGGCTCGCTGAAG
>WRCU01000138.1 GCA_009783805.1 Oscillospiraceae bacterium | reverse complement strand
GTGGAACGGCAGCATCTGCGGCGCCGTCCATGAGAAGCCGCCGTCCCTGGAAAAGCTCACGTGGCTCGGCCAGCCGCCGCTGTGGTTCTCCCTGGATACGACGGCAAGCTCCCCGCCGCCGTCTAGCACGACCAGCGCGCCCTCGCAATGGATGTGGTACCCGTCGTGCATGACCGTGGACACCTTCCCCCACGTGGCGCCCCCGTCTTCGGACGTGACGAGGATCAGCTGCAGCTCCTGGCTCTGGGCGCGCATGACCTGGACCACCACCGCCAGGCGCCCGTCGGGCAGCTCCACGATCCGGTCCGGCTCGAAGCCCGGTATGCCGCAATCCACGGGATCCGACCATGTGACCCCGCCGTCGCGCGACCAATATATGACGTTCCCGCATGGTTGGTCCTCATGGAAGTGGCCGTAGTCGTCATGGTCCACCAGCACGGCCAGGCGCCCGTCCGAGAGCGCGCTCAGCCTGGGGGTGACCAGCCTCTCGTCGCCCTTGGCGAGGTCGGCCCTCCCCACCTCCGACAGCTTCCGCCATGACCGCCCCTCGTCGTCGCTCGCGAGTATCGTCAGGATTTGCGTCTCCTCGGACCAGTGCCTGTCGTTGTCGCTGTACACGAGGAGCAGCCTGCCGCCCCCCAGCCTCACCATGTCCGGGTTCTTCGTGAACCGGCCGGGGCTCCTCCATATGTCGTAGTGCCTGTCCGCCACGCTCCGCGTATGCCCGTGGTAGGCCATGACCCCACCTCCTTGATCATCCATCTAGCTTTTTCCGATCTATCGCACGCCTAGTTACCCGTCATGTCAATCCAGGTAGGCCATCTCGAACGACCTGCCCAGCGCCTCACCCCCGGCGCCCGTCAGCGCGTACCCGAATGAGTACAGGCCCTCGGGCAGGGATGAGACGTCCAGTTCCGCGATGCGTCCGAAGGATACGTCCCCGGCCGACTCTATGCCCGCGAACGTCCTCTCTATGGCCACCGCGCCGCTTTCGCCCCTTACCGTGACCGTCAGCTTCGCCCCCTTAATGGGCCCCCCGTGGTTGCTCAGGTCGACCCTGAGCCCCTCCGACCGGTCGGCCGCCACGTACCCGTGCAGCGCCGATATGAGCGTGGGCGCGTAGTGGTTCGCCATCACCCAATACGCGAGCTTCGCATGCCCCCCCGCGTCCACGACGCCGTAGAAGATCGCACGGAAGTCGAAGAGCGTGCAGAACGAGTATGCGCCGAAGACGTCCGGGTACTTGCGCAGCGAATTGAATATGGAGCCGAACTTTATGGCCTGATGGGCCTGCGTGACCTTCCAGTCGGCCGGCCCGATCTCCCTCCCGTAGTTGTGCTTCGCCGAATATTTGGGGACGGCCCCGAACCACGGCGTCCTGCCCCAGCGGAGGGGCCCGTCGCCGTAGACCTCACTGAGGCGCGCCTCACTCGGGAAGGACTCGGACGTGAACTCGGTGAAGATGACGGGCTTGCCGGCCCCCGCGAGGATCTCGGCGTACTCGTCCGGCAGCTTGGGCCATGGGACCTTGTTGCCGCCCGTGTGTATGTCGTAGACCGCCTGGCTCCGGAAGTACACCGGCCCTTCCTCGGGGTCGCCGTCCACGCCGTCGGGCGGGAACTTGGCCAGCCTCCCCTTCAGGTAGTCCAGCGCGTCGTTCGTCCACATGCCCTGCGGCACGATGGGCCTGGTGGGGTCAGCCTCGGAGGTCAGGCGGTACATCAGGTCGTAGAACCTCCTCCTGCGGAACTCGGAAACCCCCGGCCTCTCCCTGCCCCAAAGGGCCTCGTCGGCCATCTCCCAAGTGGCTATGCTGGGGCGGTTGCGCAGGCTCCTTATCATCGGGCCGACGTCCCTCAGCATCATCGCCTCAAACTCGGGATGACAGGTCCAGACCTCGAAGTAACCCGCCCAGGTGAGCATCAGGCCCATTTGGTCGCAGTACCTGGCTATCCTCGTGTGGTGGCACCTGTTGTCGCTGGGCCACCGCGTGCAGTTCGCACCCATGCGCTTGTGCGTCAGTATGTCCCTGGCTATGATGGCGTCGCCGGGGCAGATGAGCGGCTCACCATGGTAGTACCCGAGGTCGTGGGTGCCCTTGAGGACCGTCTTCTCGCCGTTCAAGTAGAAGTGCTGCCCCCTCATCCCGAACGTGCGGATGCCGAAGGTCTCGACCATGTCGTCGATCTCCCGTCCGTCGCCGTCTACGATTATTATGCGGGCCATGTACAGGCTCGGCGTCTCGGGTGACCAAGTTTCGGGGGAGTCTACGTCCAAGGTGACCGTGGCCTGCGTGTCCTCCATCTGAGGCAGCGTGACGGCCGCCTCGGCGGACGCGCAGACCGCCCCCTCGGTCGGGAGCCACTTGGAGACCTCCACCCTGACCCTGCCCGCGAAGTCCTCGTGCCTCTGGTTGCGCAGCGTCAGGCCGAACCTTACCTTGGCCGAGCCCCCGCCCAGCGACTCCGTATGCACGAACGCGTCGTATACGTTCACCTTGTCCACAACCCGCAGCCGCACCTCGTCGGCCAGCCCGGTCCAGACGTTGTCGTCCCACTCGTACTCCATGTACCTGTCCGCGAACTCGCCGGTGAAGCGCTTCCCATAGTAGGCGTACTGGAAGCCGTTGTGGAACATGTGCGCCACGTTGCTCGCGACGCCGGTGACCCTGACGGCTATCGCCCCTTGGCCGGGCAGGGACCTCAGCTCCCCGGTCACCTCCATCTCATATGGGAACAGGCCCCAATGGCCCATCATCACGGGGTAGTCGTTCACCCATACGTCGCTGACGACGTTCGCGCTGCCGACGCTCAGGTAGGCGGCCTCGCCGTCGCGCACCTCCGCCCCGGGCGCCGCGGCCCTATACCATGACCATACGTCGCCCCGGAGAATGTCGCCGCTGGAGCGCTCGCCCTTCTCGTTCACGGAATGCGCCTTGCCGTACACGGCCGGCTCATCAGGGACGTCGTTGATAGCGTGGGGCAGCGTCACGCCCTCCCATTGGGAGTCATCGAGGTCGTGGGCATAGTAGCCCGCGCCGATGCCGGCGTCCGCCCGGTCCCTCATGAACCTCCAGGCCGTGAGGGGGTATTCGCGGCGGACCTTGGGCATGGGCCTCTCCTTGAAGGCCCTGACCGCCTCGCCCACCTCCGCGTCCGTGGCGATGACGCCTTCCGAGCCGTAAAAGGCCGAGGCCTCGTCATAGTACCGTTTCAGGTACTCCCATTTCTTCCCGTAATCCAGCTCCGATATGTCCCGCATGTCTTAGGCCCCCTTCGTCTCCGGTGGGCGTTCCGGGCGTTACCCGTTAGCTTCCGGCCCATTGCGTTAGAATGTACCATATAGTCTGCCGGCCGGCACCACAATGCCGGCATCGGACTACGTCGTGGGGGGGGCATGCGGATGGACGCCGAGCTGGGGGCGAGGCTGGGCTTCTTGGTGGAGATAGACAAGATGAAGGGCATAAGGCGGCAGACGCTGCTGGCGGACCGCTCCCGCGAGGAGACGGACGCCGAGCACTCATGGCACTTCGCGGTCATGGCGTTGACCTTGTTCGGCTATTGCGCCCTAGAGGGCGTGGACATAGGCCGCGTGCTGAGAATGGCCCTGGTCCATGACCTGGTGGAAGTCTATGCCGGCGACACGTTCGCGTACGACGCGAAGGGTGCGGTGGGCAAGGAGGCCAGGGAGGCCGAAGCGGCCGACAGGCTGTTCTCCCTACTCCCGGACGGGCAGGCGGCGGAGTTCAGGGGCATATGGGAGGAGTTCGACCGGATGGGGACCCCGGACGCGGTATACGCCTCGGCGATCGACAGGCTGCAGCCGTTCCTCAATAATTCCGTGACCGAGGGCCACACTTGGGCCAGGCACGGGGTGACAGACCGCCAGGTATATGCCCGCATGGATCCGGTTAGGGTGGCCCTCCCTGGCGTATGGGGGTTCGTGGTCGATGTGGTCCGCGAGGGCTTGGAAAAGGGCTGGATCACCCCCGCGGACGGTGGGTTTCGGGGAGCGGGAGGCCCCGGAGCCGATTCCGGGGCGGGGTCCGGGGCCGGCGGCTGACGGCGGGTCGGGGCGGGGATAAAAATTAAAGGGAGGGGTAATGCCATGGCGGGGGGGAAGGGCGGCGACGGCGTCGACGCGGGCCTCATCAAGGAGGCGCTGGAACGGGTAAGGGACGCCAAGGGCCGCATCGACTTGGCCGCAGCCGCGCAATGCGCGGTTTGGGAGGGCGGCCGCCCCGAAGGGCCGCATCCGTTGCTCCTGACCTCCCGCAGCCATGACGACCCCTACCCGAGGTACGGGCACCTCGGCCGGTTCGGCTCGCCGGGGGCGATGCTCATGAGCGAGCTGCACAGCGCGCTCGCGGCCCTGCATGGGGGCATGCAGGCGGTGCCGTCGGTCCGCGCCAACATGGGCTGCGGCGTGTTCGCTTCACTGTTCGGGCTCAGGCAATCGCGGTTCGAGGACAAGATGCCCTGGATGAGGGAGCATCTGAATAAAGGCAGGATAATGGGGATGGGCCCGGAGGACCTCCGCGTAGGCGGCGAGTTCGCGGAGGGCCTGGGATACATGGAATACATGGCCGAGGCGGTCGAGGGAACCGGATGCCGCGTATATCCGCTGGACTTCCAATCTCCGTTCAACATCGCGCATCTGGTCTACGGCGACGGGCTCTTCTATGAGCTGCACGACGACCCCGCGTTCGCCCACCACCTCCTCGGCCTGGCGACCCAAGCCGCCATTATGGGCATGGAAGAATGCCTGCGGCGCATCCCCGGATCGGAATTTGAGGTCGCGCACTATTCCGACGTCGTCCTGCCGAGGGGCAGGGGAGGCTTAAAAATAAGCGAGGACACCACGACCCTCATATCCGGCGCGATGATGGCGGAGTTCGCCATCCCCTACACGGACATGGTCCTGGAGCGTTTCGGCGGCGGATACGTGCACTATTGCGGGAGGAACGAATGTTTATTCGAGGCCGCGCTGGCCAGCCCTCACGTATGCGGCCTGAACTTCGGCAACCCGGAAATGCACGACATGGAGAGCGTCCTCCGCCGCCTGGCTGAGCGCGGCAAGGTCTACTATGGCGGGGTCCCCATGTTAGGCGGCGAATCAGAAGAAAGCCACTTCACGCGCAGCCTCGGCGCGTCGCTCGCCGGTGGCTCAGCCCACTTGCTGCTTCAATGCGCCCCCAGGGACGCGGCGGGCCTGGACGCCGCGGTCAGGGCATGGGTCGCGGCCTGCGGAACTCTGGGCCTAAGCCGGTGACGGCGCGCGGATCCGCATCTACATCATTATCAGCGCATCG
>WRCU01000137.1 GCA_009783805.1 Oscillospiraceae bacterium | reverse complement strand
ATTTACGCCTTGGCGTACCTGACCGGCCTGCTGCGGTTCGCCGCGGTCGACGCCCGGCTGGAGGGCGGCTTCCGCGAGGCCTACGGCCGCGAGGGGACCATACGCGGCATCGTCGTCGGCGGACCGGAGATAAAAGACTATGGGGTAAGGTACGTGGTGGAGGCGTCGGAGATGGCCCTCCACGGCGGCGAGGCAGGCGGGCGGCGCGTGGTCGGGCTGAGCGGATGCCTGTCGCTCACGGTATTCGATGGGTACGGGTACGGGATAGCCGTCGGCGATCCGCCCGATGTCGGGGGGCTGGCCATATCAAGCCTAAGACACGGTGACGAGGTGTCTTTCAAGGGGACGGTGGAAAGGCCCGACGGGCGCAGGAACCCGGGTGGGTACGACCATAGGTCCCAACTCAAGGCTAAGGGCATATCGGCGACCTGCGGGACGGACGCGCTGAACGTCACGCTCGTGGCTGAGGGGGCCGCCGGCCCTATCCGTCTTGCCCGGGAGGTCAAGGCGTTCATCGGCGAGGCGTTCGACCGGCTGCTGCCGGAGCGGGAGTCGGCCTTCCTGCGTGCGTTGGTCATCGGTGACAGAAGCGCCGTCGACGAGGACACGCTCGGGACGGCGAGGACGGCCGGCGTAGCCTACCTGATCACGGTTTCGGGCCTGCAGGTCGCCATAGTGTTCGCGCCGCTGGAGCGCGCGATGAAGAAGCTAAGGGTAAAGGGCGTCCCCAGGGTGGCCATCTCAGTCTCGTTCCTGCTCGCGTTCGCCACGGTCGCGGGATACGCCCCTTCTATCGTCAGGGCCTGCCTGATGTGCTCGATCATGGCCGTCTCCAAGGCGCTGTTCAAGGACATGGACACGCAGAGCGCGCTGGCGCTGGCATCGCTGCCCATACTCATCCACAACCCTTGCGTGGTCCATGACGTGGGCTTCCAGCTTTCGTTCACGGCCGTGCTGTCCATCGCCTACGTCAGCCCATCGGCGAAGGCCGTCTTTGCCAGGCTGAGGATGCCGCCGGCCGCCGCGGGCGCGGTTTCGGTCCCCTTGGGCGCCCAGCTGGGCACGCTGCCGCTGACGATGGCGCATTTCAACGGCCTGTCGCCCTATTCGCTGCTGGCCAGCCTGGCCGCGGTTCCATTGGTCGGCGCCGCGGTCATCCTGGGCTTCGCAGTCGCCGCGACGGCCGCGGTCAGCATGGCGGCGGCCGCCGCGCTCTCCATGGCCTGCGTGCCGGTAGTCTCCGCCATCCTGACCGTCATGGAGCTGGTTTCGCGCCTGCCTTACGCATACCTGATCGTCGCGACCCCGCCCGCCTTGTTCATGGCGGCTTACTACCCTGTTTGCCTCACGGCCCTGCATAGGCTGGGACGCGATGACGGCGCCGGGTGGGGGCGCAGGCTGACGGCGGCCGCGGCCATGGCCGCCGTCGCCGCCCTGGCCTTCAGGCTGCCCTTCGCGATGCGCGCCAACGAGGCGGACGTATATTTCCTCGACGTGGGGCAGGGCGACGCCGCGGTCATCGTCGACGGGGCCGGCAGGTTCCTCGTGGTCGACGGCGGGGGTCGCCCCGGGGGGTACATGGAGCCGGGCAAGGGGCCCGGCAGGTACGTGGTGGTGCCGTTCCTCCTATATTTGGGCTGCACGAGGCCGGACGTGATACTCGTCTCGCATTCGGACGACGACCACATCGCCGGCGCGCTGGAGGTCCTGGACATGTTGGGGGCCGGGCTCCTGGCGCTGCCGGACGTCCCCGACAAGGGCCTCTACGGGCCCATCGTCCGCATGGCCTCGGACCGCGGATGTGAGGTCGTATGGCTGTCCGCCGGCCAAGGGCTCGAATTGGGCGGCGACTCGTCGCTGACGGTGCTGTCGCCCGGCCCTGAGGTGCTGCGCGGCTCGGGGCCGGTGACTTCCAATAACGGCTCGATGGTGCTAAGATTCACGCATGGGGCGGTCTCCGCCCTGTTCGCGGGCGACGTGGAGGCGGAGGCCGAGGGCCTTCTGGCGATGACCTATGGCGCCTCGCTCGGATCGGACGTCCTCAAGGTCGCCCACCATGGGTCCGGGACGTCGTCCACCGAAAGTTTTTTGAGCCTGGTCGCGCCGTCGTCGGCCATAATCAGCGTAGGCAGGAACAACGTGCACGGGCACCCCAGCGTCTCCGTGATCGGGAGGCTGGAAGGGTTCGGGGTGGGCGTCCATAGGACCGACGTGGGGGGATGCCTGCACATGGCGGTAAGGGGCGGCTCATACGCCATCGCGGCCACCGTGCCGGACTGAGGCGCCCGCGCGATGAAAGGACGGCATGCTAAAGGACCTTAAGTCCGATTTGAAGGAAGGCAGGCTGAGGGGCCTATACGTCTTCCACGGCCCCGAGGACTACCTCAAGGACCATTACGTCTCCGAGGTGAGGGGTAGGGTCGCCGATGGGGACGGGACCTTCGGCGCTATGAACGTGACCGTGTTCGAGGGGGTCCCCGAGGCTGGGGCCTTCATCGCCGCGCTGCAGACGGTGCCGTTCTTCGCGGAAAGAAGGCTGGTCATAGTCAAGGACTCCGGCTTCTTCAAGGCCGGCGCCAAAGGCGCCTTGGACCCGATCGAGGCGCTTTCCGCGATACCCCCCACGACCGTCGCCGTATTCGTGGAGGGGGCGATAGACAAGAGGCTGAAGTCCGTCTCCTACGCCAAGAAGGAAGGGCTGCTGGTGGAGTTCGGCTATTGCGGGGTCCCTGAGCTCACGGTTTGGGTCAGGAACGTGCTCAAGCCGAGCGGCCTGCGCGTCTCCGACGCGGCCGCCGAGGCGTTGGCCAGGATAGGGCTGTCCGGCATGTACGGGCTCAAGGGGGAGCTCGAGAAGGTCGCCCTGTACTTTTCGGGGAGGGACGCGGAGCTGGGCCTGCGGGACGTGGAGGGGTTCTGCGTGAGGAGGCTCTCCGACAAGGTCTTCGACTTGGTGGACCTGGCGGTTTCGGGCGATATGGCTGGGGCCTACTCGATCCTCACGGACATGCTGGAGCTCAGGGAGTCGCCTTTCAAGATCATGCATCTTCTCGGGCGGCAATGCAGGCTCATCCTGGAGATGAAGGGTTTGGCGGAGGAAGGGGTGAGGCCCGGCGGGATGGCTTCAGCCTTGGGCATGCAGCCATTCCTGGTCGGCAAGATGGAAAGGCAGGCGAAAAGGTACGGCAAGAAGATGGCCGAAGGGTTGGTCTCCGACGGGTTCTTCCTGGAGCTTGCCGTAAAGACGGGGAACATGGGCGAGAGGGCGGCGCTCGACGCGATGATCGCCGACATCGGGCGGTTCGCCGGGCGATAGGGCCCAGCCGGCCTTCATGGCCGTACTAGGCGCTGAACGGCTTCCAAATGGCCTTCGAGATGCGCGACTTCCGCCTGGAAGCCGTGTTCTTATGTATTATCCCCGCCGCCGCGGCCTTGTCTATCGCCTTATAGGCCTTGTTGGTATAGCCTTTGGCGGTCTCCGGATCCGTGATCTCGGCGTTCCTGGTCTTCTTGAGCAGCGTCTTCAGCGCGGACTTCTTCCGCACGTTCTCCAAGGCCTTGCGTTTGTTGATCCTTACCCTCTTTTCCGCAGTCTTGCTGTTAGGCATCTTCCGCATCTCCCAGTCCGATTCGTTTTATCGCATATGCCCAAGCTGAAGGCCGTGATAGCCTACCATCAACGGTCTAGGATGTCAAGGCTGGCCAGCTTCGCCTCATCCAATGAAGGGCATGAAGGCGTGAACCTGCCCTTGTATACTCCCTTATAGGCGCCATCCTTCGCCTTGTCGGGGAAGACCGTCAGTATCTCGCCCGCGACCTTTATGTAGTGGTTGCCGGTCTTGCTCGTCATCCACCTGCGCCTCAGCATGCCCTGCCTGGCGGCGCTCCGCTTCCTGAGCCTTTGCTCGCGGCCCGCGGCGGCCTCCGCGTCCCCCTCCATCCGGCCGGCGCATACGCATCCCGCCCCTATCGACCCTCTATACCCATCATGGCTCATCACGTGAACGTAGCGTATCACCTGCCTGCCGCACATCCTGCATACGCCTTCCGGCCTGCCCAGGTCTATGACGTCCGTGCAGCGCCACCCTTCATGGGGGACCGTCGGGTCCAGCCATAGGTTGTCCGCGTCGCTATGTTCGGCCTTGGCCTCGCCTTCGCGCTTGGCCTTAGGCTCGCCTTCGCGCTTGGCCTTCGCCTTGGGGCGGGGTATGGCCTTGCCTGCGGCCCCGGCGATGGGCGGGGCCGGGCCGTCGGGCCCGTCCCCCTCCGTCCGTGATGGGCCGAGCGTCGGCTCGACGGGCTGCATGGGCTCCGCGTCCGCCCCGCCCGCCGCCGCGCCTGAGCCCGCCCCGCGGCCCGCCTTGGCGCGTTCGGCGCCCTGCTCCTCGAGCGCCTTTGCCTCGGCGGCCTTAATGCCCTCCCAGGCCCCGAAGTCATAGTCGGCAGAGATCACCTTGTCCTTGCCCAGCCTCTCGAACCGGACGGTGAACGTGCCTTTCTTTTCGTCATGCGAGACGATGGTCCCCTCGCCGAATATCGCATGGGAGACCGCGTCGCCGACGGAACGGGACCCCGCGCCGTCGCCCGACCCCCCGGCCGCGCCCAAGCCCTTCCTCGCGGGGGGATAGTCGCCTTTCAAGTCCTTGGGAATTGATCCTACCGTCACCAGGTTCCCCTCGCCGATGTCGGACAGGAACCTGGACGGGACCTTCCTGGACCCGCTCTGCGAGGAGCCCTCCGACTCAGTAAGGTACAGGTGCCTCATCGCCCTGGTCATCGCAACGAAGCATAGCCTGCGCTCCTCCTCGAGGCCTAGGTCCTTCCTGTCCTCGAGCGTGCGCGCGGAGGGGAAGATGGACTCGGACATGCCGACGACGAAGCAGACCGGGAACTCCAGGCCCTTGGCGGCGTGCACGGTCATGAGCCTGACCGCCTGGTCCTCTTCCTCGCCGGCCTCGGCCTGCGTCTCCAAGGTCTGCATGAAGTCCAGGATCCCGGTGCGCTCGCCGGCGCCCAGCTCGTACTCCGCCGCCATCTTCTTGAACTCGGCCAGGTTCTCGAGCCGCTCCATGCTCCCGTTCTCGCGTATGTGCCTTTCGTAGCCTGACATCTCCAGGACCGCCGCGACGGTCTCCGATACGGGCCTGTCGGCGTATGACCCGCGCAAGGCCTTGATAAGGTCCAGCAGCCCGCCTATCCCGGTCTTCCTGAACGGGGGGGCGTCCGCGTAGGCCTCCAGCGTGCCCAGCAGGTCCATGCCGGACGAAGACGCCAGCCCTTTCAGGTACTTGACGGCGGTCCTGCCGAACTGCCT
>WRCU01000136.1 GCA_009783805.1 Oscillospiraceae bacterium | reverse complement strand
GCCTCCGGGGTGGGCACCAACCGCCCCCTCACGGTCACCGAGGAGCCCACGCCGCACCTGGCGACGTCGCGGAAGTTGCCTATCTCCGGTCCGAAGACCACCTGCACGCCCCGGAAGGAAGAACCGTCGTTAAGCTCGAGGAACCCGACGGCCTTCGAGTCCCTGACGGTCCGCACCCACCCGGACAGGGTCAGCCCGCATCGGGCGTAAGCGTCCGGGTCCCCCAGTAAGTCCTTGACGGAAACGTCCATGAGCAAGAAACCCCCAGCCTTCCCAAAGGCGTCCCGCCCAAGGCCGTTGCGGACGGGCGGCGCATTGGTTATAATCTTCCTTTGTCGAACCGCCCTCCAGGCCCCCCACCGAGGCGGGTACGGGCAATGGGGATTTTATATGAACGAATTGAGGGCCGCAACCTAGGCCCCGAACCCACGGCCCGCGGGGCCAGAGGAGGCCGCCTGCGGCGGCGGGGCGCGCGGAGCATGATGGATGACCTCATAACGGCCAGGAACATAGGCAAAGTGCTGATGATCGCTATTGGAAGCGTGCTCCTGGCGGCCGTGCTGCTGTTCATGCTCCCCTTCGTCCTCCCTTTCATAATCTCGTTCCTGCTGTCCTGCGTCCTGGAACCGTTCATAAGGTCGCTCACGTCTAGGCTCAAGATAAGCCGCTTCGTGGCCGCCACCGCCGTCACGGTGGTTTTTTTGCTGTCCGCCACGGCCTTCCTGACGTTCTTCCTGCTCATGTTCGTCAGGGACTTCTTCGCCCTGCTGGGCACGTTTCCGGATACGTTGCAAAGGTGGTTTTCGACGACCGTCGACTTCATCAACGCCAACTCCGACGCGTACCTGTCGCTCCCCAAGGAGATCACGTCCGGGATCGACCAGATAGTCTCGAACTTCGCGGCCCTCAGCCTGGACGTAAGCACCGCGTCGATAAACGCGGTAATAGGGTTCATCATGTCGATCCCCAACATCATGCTCATCTTCTTCACCGCGATCATATCGCTGTTCTTCTTCGCGTATGACAGGGAAAGGATCTTAGCGGCCATAAAGGCCCGCATGGGCGAGGGCCCATACGGCAAGGCGGAGCGGGCCGTCAGGCTCTACGTGTCGCCCACGGTGGGCCATGTGAGGCGTAGGCTGCTGTTCGCGCTCATCCTCGCCGCGCTCATGTTCGCGGGCTTCACCCTGGCCGGGATCCCTTTCCCGCTGACCCTCAGCCTGCTCATAGCCGCCATCGACCTCATCCCCTTGATAGGCGCGGGCACGGCCTTGATCCCGGCGGCGGCCTATTATGCCATCACGTCGAGCTACTTCCCGATGGCCGTTTTGATCGCCCTGTACGCGGCCATCATCCTGCTCAGGGTGCTCCTCCTCTCGAGGCGCGTAAGCGCGCGGCCCTTCAACCCCCTGCTCATATTGGTCTCCATATACCTCATGCAGTCCGTGATCGGCTTATGGGGCATCCTGGTGGGCCCCGCCGTCGTTATGGTCGGCACGGTCTTCCTCAGGGGACGGAAGCTGATGGACATGATGCGGCTGCTCGAGTGACGCCTCCGGCGCGCCGCGCATGGGCGGGACGGCCCGAACGGCGGATGGGATGGGACGTTTGACCCGAGGGGGGGCATGGCCATATGTCTGACGATACGGGCGGATCCAAGGTCTTGGAAGCCGTCGAGGCGGTAAGGGCGAAGGCGCGCGGGCTTATGGAGGCGACCGCGGACCGGAAGGCGCTGGACGACGTCCGGGTCGCGCTCCTGGGCAGGAAGGGCGAGCTGACGGCGATACTGAAAGGCATGAAGGACCTGGCCGAGTCGGAGAGGCGTAAAGTCGGCGAGGCGGCGAACGCCCTCAAGGGCTGGATTGAGGAGGCCATAGGGTCCAGGCTGGCCGAGCTCTCGCGGTCCGAGGCGGAGGGCGCAGCCGGCGCCCCCTCCGGGGGGCCGGCGCCGTTCGACGTCACGCTCCCGGGGACGGGCCGCCCCGCGGGGTCGATCCACCCGGTCACGGCCATGCGGCGGAAGGTCGAGGGGATCTTCGCCGGGATGGGGTTCATGGTCGTTGACGGGCCGGAGCTGGAGAGCGAGTTCCACAACTTCGTGGCGCTCAACATACCCGAGACCCACCCGGCGAGGGACATGCAGGACACCTTCTGGTGCGACGACGGCCAATGCCTCAGGACGCACACGTCGCCGGTCCAGGTCCGCGCCCTCATCAGGTACGGCGCGCCCATACGCATGATAGCGCCCGGGCGTTGCTTCAGGAACGAGAGCATCGACGCGTCCCATGAGAACACGTTCTTCCAGGTGGAGGGGATGATGGTCGACTCCGAAGTCTCGGTGGCGAACCTCATCCACGTGATGAAGGCCATGCTGTCCGAAGTTTTCGGCATGGACGTGGACGTGCGCCTCCGCCCCGGCTACTTCCCGTTCGTGGAGCCCGGCTTCGAGCTCGACATGCGCTGCTCCATATGCGGCGGCCAAGGGTGCCCCACATGCAAGCGGTCGGGCTGGGTCGAGCTGGTGCCGTGCGGGATGGTGCACCCGAACGTGCTGAGGCACTCCGGCGTCGATCCGGACAGGTTCAGCGGGTTCGCGTTCGGCCTGGGCCTGACCAGGCTCGCCATGATGAGCTACAGGATAGGCGACATACGCGTGTTCAACTCCGGCGACCTTAGGGCGCTGGCGGGGTTGGGTTCGGCGTCGCCGCAAGCGGTCTGACCGCGGGATGAACGGGGCCGCCCTAGGTGGGTGGGCCCTTCGGGGGGATGGTATGCGCGTCTCGATGGATTGGATCCGCGACTTCGTGGATCTGGGGGGGCATGACGTAGGCTGGCTGGCCGAGAGGCTTACATTGTCCACGGCCGAGGTGGATGGGATCCACTTGATGGGCGAGGGCGCCTCGGGCGTCGTCGCCGGGAGGGTCGTGTCATGCGAGCCCATCCGCGCCGCCGGGGGCGACGGGGACAGGCCCGTCGCCAGCCTGCTTCGGCTGGATGTGGGGGGCGCCCGCACGCTCACCTCGGTCTGCGGGGCTCCGAACGCGGCGGTTGGGATCACCGTCCCGGTGGCCCTGCCGGGCGGCAAGGTCGGGGGGCTGGGCGCCGTACGCGGCGCGATGGTGCACGGCCACTACAGCGAAGCCGTCGTATGCTCCGAGGCGGAGCTGGGCATAGGCGACGACCATGGGGGGGTCATGATCCTGGACGCCTCGTTCGGGCCGGGGAGCGACGTGCTGGGACCGCTCGGGGTCAAGGACCAAATTTTAGAGATAGACAACAAATCGCTCACGAACAGGCCCGACCTTTGGGGCCACTACGGCCTGGCCAGGGAGTTCGCCGCGATATTGGGGGTGCCCTTGTCCCCGATCGGCCTGGCGGCCCCCGAGCCATGGGATGCGGCGGGCGGGCTCCGCGGAGGCCCAGGGACTTTGGATAACCTGGAGGTCAAGGTCGAGGACCCCGAAAAGTGCCATAGGTACTGCGGGGTCACCGTGGCCGGCGCAAGGTCGCTCAGGACGCCGCCGCGCATGCGCGCGCGCCTGCACCGCTGCGGGGTGCGCCCCATCTCCGCGGCCGTCGACCTGACCAACTACGTCATGCTGGAGATGGGCCAGCCCATGCACGCCTTCGACCGCTCGGGCCTGCGCGGGCCCGTCACGGTCCGCTCATTCCCAGGGCCGCTGCCTTTCAAGACGCTGGACGGCGCGTTGAGGCAGGTGCCGGCGGGCGCCTTGCTCATATGCGACGGCGCGGACCCCATCGCCTTGGCGGGGATCATGGGCGGGGAACGCACGGAGGTCGGCGCGGACACAGACACGCTGTTCCTAGAATCGGCGAACTTCTCCGCCCACGCCATCCGCAAGGCGTCCATGGCGATGGGCCTCCGCACCGAGGCCAGCGCGAGGTTTGAGAAGGCCCTCGACCCTCGCCTCGCCGAGGACGCCCTGCGCCGGTTCGCCCACCTGGCCGCGGGCTTCGGCGGCGGGCTGACCTTCTCGGCTCTGGCCGACGAGTATGTGAGGCGCCCGCCCCAGGTCGTCGTCGACGTCCCCGCGCGGTTCATATCGGCGCGCCTGGGCAAGGAAATGGGCGTCGGCGAGGTCGCCGGGATACTCAGGTCGCTCTCATTCACGGTGGAGGAGCTGGCCTGCCAGGCCGGCCCGGCCGAAGAGGCTGTCGATTTAAGGCCGGCGGGCCAGGCCGGTCCGGCCGTGGATGCCGTAGGCGCGTCGGACGCTGGCGCGGGGCCCATACTCCGCGTGACCGTGCCGTCGTTCAGGGCCACCAAGGACGTGACCATCAAGGAGGACATAGTCGAGGAGGTTTCCAGGATACACGGGTACGGCAACGTGCCGCCCAAGGCGCCGTCCCTGCCTTTGGCGCCGCTTAGGGCCAACCGTCAGTCGTCCCTGGAGGACGGCCTCAGGGACCTGCTGGCATTGGGGTTCGGCGCCAGCGAGGTGCACAGCTACCTCTGGCATGACGACGCCTTCGACGCTGAGGCCGGCTTCATGGCCGGCTCCGACGTGACGGTCGTGAACCAGGCGTCGTCGGGCTGTGGCCGCCTGAGGGGTACGATGGCCCTTTCGATGCTGTCCTTCGCCGCGCTGAACGACCGTCACCTAGGCGACTACGCGATCTATGAGATAGGCGGGGTCGTGCATAGGGCGGACGGCGGGGCGGAAGGGACCTTTTCCAGGAACCTGTGCGTCCTGTCCTCGGCCAAGGAAGGCGGACATGAGGCCGCCTTCCTCTCCATGAAGGGCATTGCCGAGCGCGTGGTCAGCCATGCGTGCAACCGCCGCGTCCGGGTCGAGCCGTTCGACGCCGCCAAGGCCGCCATGTCCGCGGACGGCCTGAGGGACGGGTACGGCAACCAGCGGGCGGGGTTCCTATGCGGCAAGGCGTTCGCCGGCGAAGCCGGCGCGGCCTGGATCCACCCCAGGATGGGCGCTTACGTAAGCTGCGGGGACGTCGCCTTGGGCTACCTGACGGTCCTGCACCCCGCGGTGGCGCAAAGGGTCGCCAAGAACAGGAGGACGGCCATACTGGAGCTCTCCGTGGAGGCGCTCTGCTCCCTCGGCCGCGTCCCGGCCGTATACGCGCCCCTTCCCAAGTTCCCGGAGGTCAGCCTCGACTTCAACTTCCTGGTGGACGAGAAGGTCCCGTTCGCCGAGGTATGGGACCATGCGACGGGTTGCGGCGACTCGGCGGTCAGGGGCGTCTCCTTCGTGAGCCTGTACGCCGGGAAGGGCCTGCCCGTAGGCAGGAAATCGCTCACCTTCGGCGTCCGCGCGGGGCTGGCGGACAGGACATTGTCCGGGGAT
>WRCU01000135.1 GCA_009783805.1 Oscillospiraceae bacterium | reverse complement strand
AGGCGCAAGAACGCGTTGGAATACTCCACCCTGCCGGGCAAGCTCTGGGACTGCTCGGAGCGGGACAGCTCCTTCTGCGAGATATACATCGTCGAGGGCGACTCGGCCGGCGGCTCCGCAAAGAACGGCAGGGACAGGCGGTACCAGGCCATACTGCCGCTATGGGGCAAGTCGCTCAACGTGGAGAAGGCCAAGATGAGGATCGACAAGGTCTTCGAGAACATCAGGCTGCAGCCCGTGATCACCGCCCTGGGCACGGGCCTCGCCGAGGACTTCGACATCAATAGGCTCAGGTACGACAAGGTGATCATAATGTCCGACGCCGACGTGGACGGCTCGCACATCAGGATGCTGCTCCTCACGTTCTTCTACAGGTTCATGCGCGCCCTGATCGAGGGGGGGCACATATACATCGCCTGCCCGCCGCTCTTCAAGGTCTACCGGGGGAGCGGGAAGGGCGAGTTCTACGCCTTCAGCGAGAGGGAGATGGCGGACGGGATAGCCCAGCGCGGATGGTCCAAGGACGAGGGCTCGGTCACCATCCAGAGGTTCAAGGGCCTGGGGGAGATGAACGCCGACCAGCTCTGGGAGACGACCATGAACCCCGAGAACAGGGTGATACTGCGCGTCGACCTCGAGGACGCCGTGCTGGCCGACCAGGTGGTCTCGGACCTCATGGGCGTGAAGGTGGAGCCGAGGAAGGAGTTCATCAAGGAGAACGCCCGCAAGGCCGAGCACATAGACTATTAGGGGACCTTCCCGACGGGGCGCCATATGGGCATATACATAGTGTTCCTCTTCATAATATACGTCGTCGTCCTGACGACGACGGCGCTGTTCCACTTCTACTGCAAGGGTAGGTGGGCGCTGCTCAAGTACGCGCCCCTCGCGGTGTGCGTCGTCCTGGCGACCTACAACTTCGTCAACGCGTCGATACTGGACAAGGCCGACGGGGGTTTGGCCCTGGCCAGGGCCGGGTACCTCTTCATGGGCGTCTCGTACGCCGTCGGAGCGGCCTTCGGGATGCTGCTCCTAACCTTCCTTAAAAAATATTGGGATAAGATGAAGGCCGCGTTCAGGCAGATGGGGGGGCATTGATGCCGGCCGGGCCCGACCGGGGGGGCAAGGCGCCGCTTAGGCGGGCGCTGCCCTTCTTCTCCATATACGCGGTTATATACATGGGCTTCGCCGTATACAACACGTTCCTCTCCGTCTACTTCAAGGGCCTGGACTTCTCCGACATACAGATAGGCGTCCTCATGGCTGCGGGGCCGTTCCTCGCCATGGTCGGCCAGCCTTTCTGGGGGATGGTCGCCGACAGGTCGCCGTCCAAGAACGCCGTGGTCGTCGCGCTCTTCGCGGGGAACCTTGCCGCCGCGCTGCTGCTGCCGCTCAGCGGGGCCTTCGCGTACTCGCTGGCGCTGGTGGCCGTCTTCGCCTTCTTTCAAACCTCCATAAACCCGATCAACGACTCGATGGCGCTCGAGTCCCTGCAGGGTACGGGCAGGAAGTTCGGCCACATAAGGATGGCCGGGACGCTGGGCTTCGCGTTCATGTCGGTCATAGTCGGCAGGATAGCCGAGGTGGAGATCAAGTACATATTCGTGGCGTACGCGCTCATCATGGTCGCCGCGGCCGCCATATCATGGCTCGCCCTGCCGAGGATAAGGGGCCACCAGTCCGGCGGGCGCAGGATGGGCATATCCGTCCTCCTCAGGGACAGGAGGCTCATGACGCTGATCTCATTCAACTTCGTGATGCAGGTGACGCTGGGCTACTACTACAGCTTCTACCCGATCTACCTCTCCGAGGACCTCGGCGGGGGGAAGGCCCTGCTGGGGCTGGGCATGCTCATAACGGCGACGAGCGAGGTGCCGTTCCTCCTCTTCTCCGACCGGATCGTCTCGAGGCTGTCCGTGCAGGGCACGATGACGGTCTCGGCGTCCGTGATGGCGATGAGGTGGGTACTGATGTTCCTGGTTACGGACAAGTACCTGGTCATGGCGATTAACACGCTGCACGGGTTCTCCTTCATCGTGTTCATGTTCTGCCTGGCCACCTACATAAACTCCAACGTGCCCGTTGAGCTCAGGGCGTCGGGGCAGACGCTCAACGGGCTGTTCGCGAACGGGCTGGCGAGGATCGTCGCCAGCGTGGGCGGGGGCGCGCTGCTCTCGGTTTTCGGCAAAAGGCAACTGTTCTTGGGTACGGCCGTGATCGCGATAGCGGCCATCGCCGCCTATGGGAGGGTATTCCGCTCATGGAGGCGCGCGGACGCCAATATATAAGAGGGGGAGGCGCGCGCCGATCCCTAGGAGCCTAGGGGATCGCACGCAATGGCAAAGATGAGGATATTAGAAGGCATGACGCCGTTCCCGTGCGACGCGGAGTCCAGCCCTTTCTTCGGCGCGATGGCCACGGCCCTGCTGCCGGCGATGGGGTATACGGAGGGGACCCCCTTTTATTGCGGCCCAAAGGGCTCCTTTTGCATAGAATGCGGGGACTGCGAGGGAAAAAGCGTCATGCAAAGGCACCACCTCCAGCTCTACCACGACCTGCAGACGTTCACGGGCGTATCGCTGGGCTGGGATTGGCCGGACGCGAAGGAAGGGTACCATGCCATCCCCGGGTGGGAGGCGGGCTGGGACTATCCCGACGGCTTCATGGCCTTTATATATGGGTATGCGGGCCTGGCGTGGAGGAAAGTCGGCCGCGGCATGAGCAAGGAAGGGATCCACGGGGAGGTAAGGGCCTCGATCGATTCGGGGCTGCCCGTGCTGATGAAGCTGGGCGAGGGGCGGGATTGGCACGTGGCGGTGGGCTACGGCCCCGACCTTGCGATCGTGGCCGCGGACGCGCGGGGCTGCGGAAGCCCCTCCGACAGGCCCACGGTGCGCACCGACGGGTACACGCCCGAAGGCTACGCCGTTATACGGCATTGGATGGGGCAATTCAAGGCCGCATACGTCATCGAAGGCAAGGCGGAAAAGACGGTCGGCTTCTCGGACGTGATCACCCGGATGATCCTGACGCTGGCCAGCCCGGCGCACAGGAGGCTGGAAGGCGAGTTTAATTCCAAGCTGGATACCGTGTGCACGGGGAACGCCAGGGAGACGGCCGAATGGCTGTTGGGAAAGGTGGGTTTTCCTATAGAGGCCCGATGGCACGCCGCCGATTCCTCGCTCCCCAGGCTGCACGGCGGCCCGGAGGTCAGGGAAAAAGTGCTCGGGATGGTCAGGCAGTACATGTTCGACGATGAGTTAGAATCCACGCACAAGGCCTGCTGGGCGATATGGGGCGTCTTGGGCGTGGGGCCGCATACCGGCTACGCCTTGCCTGAGGGCGGCGAGAAGGCGTTATTGGACGTTGAGAAGGTCGCGGAGATCAGGCGCTTGTTCGGGGTCGTCCTTGAGAACGACAGGGTCGCGCTCAAGGCCCTTCGCGAGGCCGCGAGGGCGTCCATAGACTTTGAAGCCCACCCCGTGCCGACGGTCGACCCGTTTAGGGACCCGTCGTACGGGAGGCACATAGGCAGGACGATGAGGCTGCTGGCCGAGAGCGGGCCGGACAGGCGAAATAAGGTGAGGATAGCCTTCACCGGCCAATCCATCGTGGACCCGAACAACACGTGGCCGCCCGATCTGGCGGACTGGCTGCGGCGCGAGTACCCCCACGCCGACATAGCGCACAAGGTGTTCGCGATAGGGGGGTTCTCGACGGATTGCCTATACAAGAGGGTGCCGAACGACATGGCCTCCTTCTACCCTGACCTGGCCGTCATATACGTCGCGGGCAGCGAGGTGTACTACGACCGCCTGGTACGGTGGATCAGGGAGAACACCGCCGCGGAGATAATGATCCTGACCGACCATTACACGACCGACCATTGGTGGTCGGATAAGATGGCGGGGGAGCTTTTGCCCGCGATCGCCGAACGGTACGGGGCGCAGATAGCGGGCATTAGGACCCATTGGAAGCGCTATTTCGAGGAGAACGCTCTGTCGCCGCAGGGGCTGCTCGTGGACGGCGGGCACCTATTCGATACGGGGCAGGCGTTCATGCTCGGGTTAATGAAGCAATTCTTCGTCCGCAACCCGGCCGCCGGCGAGGCGGTCCGAGAAAAGCTCATCCCGGTGCGCGCCGAGGATTGGGTCGGCGGCAGGCTGACGTTGCCCTTCAGGGGGAACCGGGCCGAGGCGGTGGCCGGGCCGGGGCCGCAGGGCGCGGCGCGCGTATACGTGGACGGCAGGAAGCCCTCCGAAATCCCGGGGCTGTACATACGCACCGCCGAAAACACGAGCATCACCTCGAGGATGGGCATAGTGGGCTACAACGGGGTCCCGGGTGAGCAGGACTTCACGGTCAGGATCGAAGGCTACGAGGACGCGAGGAATTTTTCCTACAGCGTCGTAGGCTCAGTGACGGGCTTCGAGGGAAGGTCCGACGGAAAGGGCGAGCTTAACGGGAGGATCCTGCGCATGGACCATGAGTCGTTCGTGTTCCATCCGGGCGTTCCCGCGCCTAAGGTCGGCGACGAGTTCGGCTTTCGGTCCTTGCTGAACGGAACCGATATTTACGGGGGCGAAAACCCATATTTGGGACATCCGGAGAAGGCGGAGCTGTTCGAGCCGGGCATGCTGTTTTCGGGGCTCCCCGTCGGCGAACATACGCTGGTGCTGGAGGCGGAGGGTGCCATTCCGGACATAGCGGCGATCAAGGTCTATGACCCCTCATCTATCGGCTGATGAACCCTATCAGCCGCGTTTCATCGGCCAATGTAAATATCATATGGCTTCATTATTGTTAACGCCAATGTCAACATGACAGCGTGATACCGTATCCGATCATCCCAACGCGCATATCGGCATGACAACCCTTTTGAATCCATGCGATCCATGCATTTATACATGAAAAAGCGGCCCATATAGAGCCGCTTTTTTATATAAATTAATCCTTATTACTTATGCCATCTATGCGATATGGCAAGCGCGGATCTGGTCGTTGCCTTTCGTGTCGACATAGACCTTATAATCGCCTACCTCATAGGTCCCCGCCGCGTTATTATTGATCTTGATCGTCTTAGCAGTGACGAACTTCATGCCGTTCGAATATACTTCGGTGACGGTCACGGTCAGATCGTTTTGGTTCCCATTGAGCTTGGTTACGAAAGCCGTCGGGGTGACCTTGGCGATTTCCGCTTCCCTTACGCCGAAAGGTTGGGTGTATGCGACGCCCGCATTGCCTACCAACTCGGCTCGGACGTAGCCGTTTACGGCCAGCTCGGGATACTCGGAAACGTCGATGGTGTTGCCTGTGGCGATGATTTTACTCGCGTCGTT
>WRCU01000134.1 GCA_009783805.1 Oscillospiraceae bacterium | reverse complement strand
CCGCAGAAGGCGAACTTCCATGCCCTGCCGTACCATCCATACCCCGCGTCGGCCTTGAACATCCCGTTCGCGTGGCAGTGGGCCGGGTCGTGTGATTGGAAATGGCTCCACCCATATAGCGTGTCCCCGGAGTCGCCGTAGCCGCAGATGATGCCGCATTCCGGCGGCCCGATGAGGCCGAAGGCCAACACCGGCTTCCCGGCGTCGACGCTCGACACGATACGCCCCTTGACGGCGGCGTAGTTGACACCGTCTTTCATGACCACCTCATGGCCGTAGCCGATGCGGTCGAAGGCAAGCGCTATGGTCCGGTCGTGGGGGTTCACCTGCGTCAGGTCGAGGCAGCTGTGGCAGGCCTCATCATGCCACAGGAGCCCGAACGCCATGCCCGTGCAGGCGAGCACGTCGTCGTATAGGGTGCGCTTCGACCATTTGCGGCCGTGCGCCTCTATCTCTATCCAGGCCGGGTCAATGCCCAGGGCCTCCGCCAGCGAGGCCATGCAGGCGGGGAGCGGGAAGCTCTCCGGCGACCTGGCGTCGCCCTTGCGCTCGTGTATGTTGCCGGTGAACCTCACGTCCAATATCCGTTCCATGCCGATCGCCCCTTTCGTGGTCGGCGCCCTTTTCCGAACGCGCGTTCGTTCCATGATATCACTTAGGGCGCCTCAGTCAACCATCGACTTGACCCTTTCCAGATCCATAGGCGTCGGCATCGACGGCATGCCGCCGTAGCCGGACACGCAGTGCGCGGCGGCGGCGTTCGCGTCGCGTAATATGGCTTCCAAGGCCCCGGTTCCGATTGCTAGGGGGTTATGGCCGCCCCCCAGCCCGCCCGGGGTCAGTCCCGCGGCCTCCGCCCGGCGCATCAGGCCGTGCAGGACGCAGCCCCAGAAGCAGTCGCCCGCGCCGGTCGTGTCGACCGCGTCGGCCGCGTACCCGCCTACCAGGCCGGTGGCGTCCGCGTACCCTTCGGGGCTTCCGGAGTCCGCGGAGCGGAGGCGGTAGTAGCACCCTTCCTTGCCCATCGTCACGACGGACAGCCACGCGCCGCCTTCCATGAGCCTCCCGGATCCCGAGGCTAGGTCATCCGTCCCGGTCAGGAAGGCCATCTCACCCCTGGAGACCTTCACGACGCGCGCCTTCGCCAGGCCCTTGAGCATCATATCCCTGGCTTGCGCCTCAGTCCTCCATAGTGGCGGCCTGTAGTTGGGGTCGTATGAGAGCAGCATGCCCTTGCCGGAGCAATGCTCGATCAGCCTGAACGTGGCCTCGGCGTAGCTTGGGTGGGTTAGGGACAATGAACCGTAATGGAAGGCCGACGCGCCGCCCAGGATTCCGTACGGGATGTCGCCGGCCGTGAAGGCGCAGTCGGCGCAGCCGTCACGGTAGAAGGCGAACCCGCACTCGCCGTCCTCGGCCAGCGAAACGAAGGCCAACGTGGTCCCTTTCGAGGCGTGCGTGAGGATGCCCCTCGCGTCCACCCCGTAGCCCGCCACGACTTCTTTTAAATAATCCCCGAACATGTCGGCCCCCACCATGCCTATGAGCGAGGACGAGCCCCCGAGCCGCGCGACGGCCACCGCCAGGTTGGCGACGGCCCCACCGGGGTTCCTCTCGTAGAGCTCGCGCCCGCCTTCCGAAAGGCCCACCTTCGTGAAGTCTATCAGCACCTCCCCGAAGCAGCAGACCCTGCCGCCGCCCGTTCCGCCCATATGGCCCTCCTAAGACTGACGTATTCCCGTCAAAGCAATATAATAGCATGGCACGCATGGCTGGGATCGTCCAAGGCGGGTAGGCAAACAGCATGGCGGGAGGGCAGGCCAACAGATGACCGTGGACATAGTGGGGGTCGGGAAGGTGCCTTTGGCGGGGGTGATGAGCCTGGAGGACCTCGCCCGCGGACACCCGCCCGGGGGAAGGCCCATAGCCGCGAAGGTGGACAACGAGATGAGGGAGCTCACCCACGTGGTGGACGGGCCATGCACGGTCGAGTACGTCTGCCTGGACACCATCGAAGGCAACCGCATCTACTCCAGGGGCCTCGTCTTCCTCCTCATCAAGGCCGCCGACTCCATTTTCCCGGGTGAGGACCTGACCGTCAGCCACTCCGTCAGGTCGGGGCTTTACTGCGAGGTCGGCGGCAGGGTCCTGACGCAGGCGCACGCCAAGGCGATCGAGGCCAGGATGCGCGCGCTGTCCTCGATGCGCATACCGTACGTCAGGCATCTGGTCGACAAGAGCGATTTGGGCTCATACCCCATCAAGAACCCGCGCGCCAAGGCCGAGCTGTTCCGGTACAGGGAAGACCCGAAGGTCAAGCTCTACGAGTGCGACGGAACGTTTGACTATTTTTACGGGTACATGGCCCCTCACACGGGCTATATAGACGAATTTTCCGTGATCCCTTACCCGCCGGGCGTGGTCCTCCTGTTCCCGACGAACTACGACAGGGCCGCGGGCAGGGAACCGGCATTCAAGGACCAGAGGAAGCTGTTCAACGTCTTCACGGAGTACGGCAAGTGGCTCAGGGCGCTGGGCGTGAGGGACGTGGCCTCCCTGAACGGCGCGGCCGAGAGGGGGGAGCTGGGCGAGGTGGTGAGGGTGAGCGAGGCCCTCCACGAGAAGAAGGTCGCCAGCATAGCGGACGCGATCGCGGACGGCGCGGGCGCGAGAAGAATCGTCCTCGTATCAGGGCCCTCCTCGTCTGGCAAGACCACCTTCGCCAAGAGGCTCACCGTGCAGCTTAGGGCCAGCCTGCTCAACCCGCGCCTCATATCCATGGACGACTACTTCAGGCCCAGGGAGGAGACGCCCCTGGACGCGGGCGGCAACCACGACTTCGAGTCCATCGGCGCCATAGACCTGGAGCTCTTCAACGGCCACATGGAAACGCTCATGGCGGGCGGGGAGGTCGAGCTGCCGAGGTTCGACTTCGTGAGCGGCAAGAGGGTATGGGACGGGCGCACGATGCGGCTCGGCGACGACGGGATACTCATGGTCGAGGGGATCCACGGGCTGAACGACAGGCTCACGGAAACGATCCCCGGCCGTAATAAATACCGCATATACGTAAGCGCGCTGACGGTCATGAACCTGGACGGGCACAACCGCGTCACGACGACGGACACCAGGTTCCTGCGCCGCATCGTAAGGGACCTTAGGACCAGGGGGGTCAGCCCCGAGGAGACCATAATGAGGTGGCCCTCCGTGAGGAGGGGGGAGGAGGAGGGCATATTCCCGTTCCAGGAGAACGCGGACGTCATGTACAACTCCTCGCTCATATACGAATTCTGCGTCATTAAGGGATTGGCGTCGGAGGCGCTCAGGTCCGTCGGGCGCGACAGCCCGGCCTACTGCGAGGCCAAGAGGCTGCTCAAGCTGCTCGGGTACTTCGTGCCGATGGAAGCGGGCGAGGTCGCGGGCAACTCCATACTCAGGGAGTTCATCGGCGGGGGCTGCTTCGGTGATTGAGCGCGCGGCGGGCAAGGACCTATAAATATTGCGGCGGAGGTAACGCTATGGCGAGGGAATACCTTTTGGGGGTGGACCTGGGCACGTCGGGCACCAAGACGGTCCTATTCGACCGGCTGGGGCGCGAGGTGGCCTCCAAGTCCTACGGCTACGCGATGCACCAGCCGCATGCGGGCTGGGCGGAGCAGGACCCGGCGGACTGGTGGGCGGCGGCTTGCGCCACCATCAAGGGCGTCCTAACCGAGGGCGGCGTGGACCCTGCGGACGTAAAGGGTCTGGGGATCTCCGGGCAGATGCACGGCGCGGTCCTCCTGGGCCCCGAGGACGAGGTGCTGCGCAACGCCATTATCTGGTGCGACCAGCGCAGCGCGCGCGAGTGCGACGAGATACACGCGCTCGTCGGCAGGGAGCGCCTCGTCGAGATAACGGCCAACCCGGCCCTGACGGGCTTCACCGCGGCGAAGGTGAGGTGGGGGAGGAACAATGAGCCGGAAGTCTACGCCAGGATAGCCAAGATACTGCTGCCCAAGGACTACGTGCGGCTCATGCTGACGGGCGAGTACGCCACCGAGGTCTCCGACGCGGGCGGCATGCAGTACATGGACGTACCGGGCCGGCGGTGGAGCGGCGAGGTCATGGGCAGGCTCGGCATAGCCGACTCATGGCTGGGCAAGGTGTATGAGTCGTGCGAGGTGACCGGGCGCGTCTCGCATCGGGCGGCGGCGCTGACGGGGCTGCGCGAGGGCACCCCGGTCGTCGGCGGGGCGGGGGACAACGCCGCCGGCGCGGTGGGCAACGGGATCGTGAGGCCGGGCATGGTCTTCTCGACCATAGGCACCTCCGGCGTGGTCTTCGCGTACTCGGACGACGTGACCATAGACAGGCTCGGGCGCGTCCACACGTTCTGCCACGCGGTCCCGGGCAAGTGGCACGTGATGGGGGTGACCCAGGGTGCCGGACTTTCGCTCCAATGGTTCAGGAACAACTTCTGCTCGGAGGAGGTCCGGACCGCCGCGCTCCTGGAGGAGGACCCGTACGCGCTGATGGACCGCGAGGCCGCGCTCTCCCCGCCGTGCTGCGACGGGCTCACGTTCCTCCCGTACATGATGGGCGAGCGCACGCCCCACCTCGACCCATACGCGCGGGCCGTCTTCTTCGGCATCACCGCCAGGCACTCGAAGCGCGACATGCTCAGGGCCGTCATGGAGGGCGTCATATTCAGCCTGAAGGACTGCCTAGGCATCATCGAGGGGATGGGCGTGGGCGTCTCGGAGGTCAGGGCCTCGGGTGGCGGCGGCAGGAGCGCCTTATGGCGCCAGATGCAGGCGGACGTATTCGGCGTCGACATCACCACGGCGGAGTCCGGGGAAGGGCCGGCGCTGGGCGCGGCCATACTGGCCGCCGTCGGCACGGGCCTATACCCGACGGTCGAGGAGGCGTGTTCGGCCATGGTCAGGGAAAGGTCGAGGCAGTCGCCCCAGGAGGGGATGAACGAACGGTACATGGAAGGCTACGGGGTATACCGCGCGCTGTACCCCGCCCTGGCGGGGCTCTACCCCAGGCGGCCCTGACGGGCGGCGGCCCGGCGGAGGCGCGCCTCCGCGCAAGGCCCGCCGATCGCGTCATGAGGTTTCGCCCCCGATACTTGCTTGCTATGGCATAATACTTAACGAATAATGCTTTCCTTTATGGTAGAATCCATGAATGGCCTTTGGCGCCGTCGGCGACAGCCGCCGGCCACGGGGCAATCACGCTTGGAGGTACAGATGTCATATGGGTGACGCGAATGGCTGCGGCTGCGCCGACGGGAACGCGGCGCGCCTGGACGAGGTTATCGGCAGGTTCAAGGACGTGAGGGGGGCCCTCATCCCCGTCCTGCACGAGGCCCAGGGCATATACGGGTACCT
>WRCU01000133.1 GCA_009783805.1 Oscillospiraceae bacterium | reverse complement strand
TGCTTCGTCATTTCATTCTTCGCAATGACGACCCTAGTATCACTCCTCGCGATGACACCGTTACCGTCATTGCGAGGAGCCTGCGACGAAGCAATCCAGCCCGTCATTGCGAGGAGCCGCCGGCGTTATTGGATTGCTTCGTCATTTCATTCCTCGCAATGACGACCTTAGTATCACTCCTCGCGATGACACCCCTTAGTCATTCCGCCCCTCGCCCCCGGCCCTAGAACTCCTCGGTGGGCGCGGGCACGCCGTCGAGTATCTCCCTTATGACGGCCTCCGCCTGCGCCGCGGCGTCGTGGTGGCTGCCCCGCAATATCAGCCTGTGGGCCAGCACCGGGACGGCCACCCGCTTCACGTCGTCCGGCGTCACGAACGTCCGCCCCCCGACGCACGCGCACGCCTGGGCGGCCTTCGCCGCGAACAGGCTTCCCCTGGGGCTGACGCCCAGCACCACCTTGGCGTGCGACCTCGTGGCCTCCGATATGGCGGTGACGTAGCCCATCACCGCCTCGTTCACCCGCGTCCTAGATATGGCCTCGGCGGCGTGGGCCAGGTCATCCGCGTCGCAGACGGGCCCGACCGACTCCATCGGGTCGCCGTACAGGAACCGCGACAATATCCGGCATTCGTCCTCCCTGTCGGGGTAGCCGGACCTCAGCCGCATGAAGAACCGGTCCATCTGCGCCTCGGGCAGGGGGTATGTCCCCTGCAGCTCTATGGGGTTCTGGGTGGCCACGACGAAGAAGGGCCTGCCCAGCGCGTGCGAGACGCCGTCGATCGTCACCTGGCCCTCCGCCATGCATTCCAGGAGGCTCGACTGCGCCCTTGGGGTGGCCCTGTTTATCTCGTCGGCCAGGACCACGTTGGCGAAGATAGGCCCCTCCCGGAAGACGAACTCCGATTCCTTTTGGTTGTAGAAGTATATGCCCGTGACGTCGGACGGCAGTATGTCCGGCGTGAACTGTATGCGCTTGAAGGAGCACCGCACCGAGGCCGCCAGGCTCCGCGACATGACGGTCTTGCCCACGCCCGGGACGTCCTCCAGGAGCACGTGCCCGCCGCAAAGGAAGGCGACCACCATCATCGAGACCGTCTCGTCCCTGCCGACGACCACCTTGGCCACGTTCGCCTTAATGGCTGAGAACAGGTCGCCCACGGAGCCGTGCCCGACCTGCCGCGACCCGACCCCGCGCGCCGCGTAAGGGCCGCCCATCCTGACCACCCCCAACCGTCATGATGCGGGTTAATAGTATGCTATAATCCGCAGGGAAGACAATCTAGGGGGCGCCGAGGCGCACGATGGGTCGGGGGTGACGGCGAAGATGGGCAAGGTCAGGATAGGGATCATCGGATGCGGGAACATAGCGCAGAACGCGCATATACCGGCGTACCTGAAGAACGCCGACTGCGAGCTCGTGGGGGTCTGCGACACGAACCTGGCCAGGGCCAAGGGCGTGGCGGAAAAATACGGGCTCAAGCACGCGGTCGCGGGCGCCGCGGAGCTGGTCGCCATCAAGGACATAGACGCGGTGAGCGTGTGCACGTGGAACAACGGCCACAAGGACGCGGTGGTGGCGGCGGCGAAGGCGGGCAAGCACATCCTCTGCGAGAAGCCGATGGCCATGTGCGTCGGTGAGGCCCTGGAGATGGAGAAGGCCGTGAAGGACGCGGGCGTCACGTTCATGATGGGCTTCGTCAACAGGTACAGGAACGACGTCAGGGCGCTCAAGGGCGTGATCGACGCGGGCAGGATGGGCGACATCTACCTAGGCAAGGCGACGCTGCTGCGCAGGCGGGGCACCCCGCTCGGCTGGTTCACGGACAAGGGGAAGTCGGGCGGCGGGCCGGTCATCGACCTCGGCGTGCACACCATCGACCTGACGTGGTACCTGATGGGGCGGCCCGAGCCGATCAGCGTGAGCGCCACGGCCTACTACAGGTTCGGCGACTACAAGACCAAGGGCGTGTCCAGGTGGGTCGCGTACGACACGGACGACCTGAAATACGACGTCGAGGACTCGGCGAACGGCATGATCCGCTTCGCGGGCGGCGCGACCATGATGTTCGAGGTGAGCTACGCGCTGAACGGCAACGCCGACGGCAAGATCCACTCGGTGGTCTACGGCGACAAGGCCGGCTTCGACCTCGAGGCGAGGACCATCTACGGCGAGGAGGGCGGGTACCTCTCCGACACCAGGCAGGCGGCGGACGCCGGCGACATCTTCGGCAATGAGATAAGGCACTTCCTGGACTGCGCGCTCGGGTCCGTGAGGCCGGAGTCGCCCATAGGGGACGGGATCCGCGTCCAGAGGATGCTCGACGGCATCTACGCCTCGGCCAAGGCAGGGGCGGAGGTAAGGGTCTAGCCATCACCCACCACATAAGGGGCAAACGTCTAGCGAATGGCATATAAAGGCTACGAAACGCAAAAAATAGTCCCCGTCAGCCTCGAGTCGGAGATGAGGAAGTCCTTCATCGAGTATGCGATGAGCGTCATAATCGACAGGGCGCTCCCAGACGTTCGCGACGGCTTAAAGCCCGTGCACAGGCGGATACTCTACTCCATGCACACGCTGGGATTGACTTCGGACAAGCCGTACAGGAAGTGCGCGCTCTCGGTGGGCGAGGTGCAGGGCAAGTACCACCCCCACGGCGACCTGGCGGTGTACGACAGCCTGGTCAGGATGGCGCAGCCCTGGTCGCTGCGGTACTGCCTCGTCGACGGGCAGGGCAACTTCGGGTCCATAGACGGCGACGACCCCGCGGCCATGAGGTACACCGAGGCGCGGCTGCACAGGCTCACCAATGAGTTGATGGCGGACATAGGCAAGGAGACGGTCGACTTCAAGGCGAACTACGACGAGCGGGAGATGGAGCCCGTCGTCCTGCCGTCCCGCTACCCGAACCTGCTCGTGAACGGCTCCTCGGGCATAGCGGTCGGGATGGCCACGAACATACCCACGCACAACCTGTCCGAGGTCATCGACGCCACGGTGGCGGTCATAGACGACCCTGGTATCGCCGCCGACGGGCTGCTCAGGATCATGCCGGGGCCGGACTTCCCCACGGGCGGGATCATCCTGGGCAAGAGGGGCATACGCGAGTACTTCGAAACCGGCAAGGGCCGCGTGATAGTGAGGGCCGTCGCCGCCATAGAGCAGGAGGCGGGCAGGCAGCGGATCATCGTCTCCGAGCTGCCGTACCAGGTCAACAAGAAGAGCCTGATCGAGAAGATAGCCGAGCTGGTCAAGAACAAGGTCATAGACGGCATATCGTACCTGAACGACGAATCCGGCAGGGAGGACCCGGTCCGCATCGCGATAGACGTGAAGCGCGAGGCCAACGCGAACGTCGTCCTGAACCAGCTCTATCGGCACACGCAGATGCAGGACACGTTCGGCGTCAACATGGTGGCCATCATCCAGGGCAAGGACGGCAAGTACGAGCCCGAAACCGTGAATGTACGCAAGGCGATAGGGTACTACCTGGAGCACCAGAAGGACGTCGTGCGCCGCAGGACGCAGTTCGACCTGACCAAGGCGCTCGCCAGGGCCCACATATTGGAAGGGCTGCTCAAGGCGATCGACATGATCGACGAGGTCATACGCACGATACGCGGATCCGAGAGCGAGGCCGCGGCGCGCCTGAACCTGATGGCCTCGTACGGGTTCACCGAGCAGCAGGCGCAGGCCATAGTCGACATGAGGCTGGGGCGCCTGGCCAACCTCGAGAGGGAGAGGCTGCAAGGCGAGTACAAGGACCTGCTGGAGAAGATCGGGTACTACCAGCTCATTCTGGCAGACGAGGCCCGGCTCATGGGGATAATCAAGGATGAGCTGACCGCCATCAAGGCGAGGTACGGGGACGCGCGCAGGACGGCCATCATGGCGGACGACGGCGAGATCGAGGACGAGGACCTCATCGAGGAGGAGTCCTGCGTCATAACCATGACCAGCTTCGGCTACGTGAAGAGGCTGCCGGCGGAAACCTACAAGCAGCAGAGGCGCGGCGGGCGGGGCGTCTCCGGCCAGAGCACCCGGGAGGAGGACACGGTGGAGGAGATCTACGTGACCTCGTCGCACGCGAGGCTCATGTTCTTCTCGAACGTCGGCCGGGTGTTCGCGCTCAAGGCATACGAGATCCCGTCGTCGGGCAGGGCGGCCAAGGGCATGGCGATAGTCAACGTGCTGTCGCTCATGCCGGGCGAGAGGATAACGAAGATGATCCCCGTCGTCGGCTACGGGGGCGGCAGGTACCTGGTCACCGCCACCAAGGGCGGCCAGATAAAGAAGACGGCCCTAGGGAGGTTCTCGCGGGTGGGGCGGAAGGGCCTCACGGCCGTGGCCCTGAAGGAGGGCGACGAGCTCATGGACGTCAGGGTGACGGACGGCGGCGGCGAGCTGATGCTCACCACGCGCAAGGGCATGTGCGTCCGGTTCCACGAGGCCGACGTGCGGCCGCTGGGCAGGAAGTCCATGGGCGTGCGCGGCATACGGGTCGGCCAGGGCGACATGGTGATCGCCATGGAGGTGCTCCCGGGCGGGGCCGATGAGCCCGGCCCCGGTGAGCCCGACCCCGACGGGCCCGGTTCCGGCGAGTCCGTCACTGATGAGATCGGCCCCGACGGAAAGGGCGCGGGCGGCCGGCAGACGGCCGTGTTCGTGACCGAAAGGGGCTTCGGGAAGAGGACGGACCTGGCGGAGTTCAAGAGGCAGAGGCGCGGCGGCACGGGGCTCAAGGGGTACAAGGTCACGGATAGGACCGGCTGCCTGATAGGGATGAGGCTGGTCGGCGACGACGATGACATGATGATAGTCAACTCCGAGGGCATAGTCATAAGGATAGCGGCGCAAGACATAAGGGTGCTCGGAAGGGCCACGCAGGGGGTCACGCTCATGAGGTCGTCGGGCGGCCACTCGGTGGTCAGCATGGCGGTCGTCGGCGGCGGGCGGGACGGCATGGACGGCGAGGCCGCCGGCCTGGCCCGCGATGGCCTCGACGGCGAAGCGGACGGCTTCGATGACCCGGCCGCCAAGTACGAAAATGCCGGGGACGACGAGGACGATGAGGATTTCGGGGCGGTGCCCGGGGCAGGCTCCGGCGACGACGACGATGACCTCGACGATGAAGACGACGGATCCGATGATGAGGAAGACGATGACGGCCCTGTCGATGAGTATGACGTGTGAGGCGGCAGCGTAATAACGTGATGCCCTCAACCCAAGATAAGCGTGGGATATGACGGGATATGGATTTGACCCGTCATTGCGAGGAGCGCTAAGGTCCGTCATTGCGAGGAGCCTAAAAGTCCGTCATTGCGAGGAGCCACCGGCGACGAAGCAATCCCGCTTTTATGGATCGCCACGTCGCTAACGC
>WRCU01000132.1 GCA_009783805.1 Oscillospiraceae bacterium | reverse complement strand
TGACCTTCTACTTAATAAGGATGGCGGGCGTGAGGGGCAAGGGGACCGGGAAGGGGTATATGGCGCTCGCGTTACTAGGGCTGATGGTCGTGGCCCTGTCGCTCAGCGTGATGGGCATGCAGTTCGGGCGGATACTGATCTCCGTGGCGGGGTTCGCGATCGTCTGCGCGGGCATGGAGTCGGTCACCTTCGAGTTCGAATGAGGCGGTGCCATGGGTAGGATTATCGTTCTGGATGAACTCACCGCCCGCATGGTGGCCGCGGGTGAGGTGGTGGAGAGGCCGGCCTCCGTGGTCAAGGAGTTGGTGGAGAACTCGTTGGACGCGGGCGCGGGGCGGATCGCGGTCGAGATCTCGGGCGGCGGGGTGGAGATGGTCAGGGTCACGGACGACGGCTGCGGCATAGAGGCCGACGACGCGACGCTCCTGACGGAGAGGCACGCGACGAGCAAGCTGAAGGACGGTTCCGGGCTGCCTCGCGTCATGACGCTGGGTTTTCGGGGCGAGGCCCTGGCGAGCATCGCCGCCGTGTCCGACTTGGAGGTCATTTCCCGGGCCGCGGGCGAGGAGCTGGGCTTCAGGGCGTACTCGAAAGCCGGCGGGCCGGCCGTCATCACCGAGGCCGCGCGCGGGCCCGGCACCAGCGTCACGGTGAGGAGCCTGTTTCGCAACACCCCGGCGAGGTACAAGTTCCTCAGGAAGGACGCCGCCGAGGCTGGGGGCGTGGCCGACATAGTCGCCAAGCTGGCCCTGTCCAGGCACGACGTCTCGTTCACGCTCACCGTGAACGGGCGGCAGGCGTTCGCGACGCCGGGCAGGGGGGGCGCGCTGCCGGCGATCCGGGCCTTGTGGGGGGCGGGGTTCCATTCGGGTATGATCGAGGTCCGCGGGGAGGGGCCCGACTTGGGGGCCAGCCTGGAGGGGTTCGTCTCGGGCGGGGGGGTGACCAGGCCCACGAGGGACTACCAGCTGTTGTTCGTGAACGGCAGGTACGTGAGGAGCAAGGCGTTCGCCGCCGCCCTGGACGGCGCCTTCGCGGAAACCGTCACCAAAGGCAGGCACCCGGCGGCCACCATATACCTAAGCATAGCCCCGGAAAGCCTGGACGTGAACGTGCACCCGGCGAAGACGGAGGTGAAGTTCGCCGATGAGCGGGGGATCTACAGGCTGATCCGCGGCGCCGTAAGGGATGGCGTGCTCAAGGTGGCCGACAGGGCCGTGGAGGCCGACGCGGGGAGATTGGCGGGCGAGGCCTTAGGCGATGCCGGGAGCGCGGTCGATGCGGACAATGGGGGTCATGCCGGGAGCGCCGGCGGCCCCCGGGCTTACGGTGGGTACGGAGCGCGCGGCGATGCGGTCGGCCCCGGATCCGGTGGGAGGCCCGCCCCGGTCGGGTCGGTGGCGGAAGGGGAGGCGGCGTTCGCGCGGGCTCCTGAGGCCCCGACGGGCCATGGCCAAGGCAGGCAGGCGCAAGGGGCCTACGGGCCGGTCGGAGCCGACGGCGACGAGTCTGACGGCGGTGGGGCCGACGGCGGTGGGGCCGCCGAGGCGGCTTGGGCCGCGTTGGGATATGGGGACGCGGAGCGCGGGCCGGCCTTGGGCCGCGAGGCGGCCGAGGGCGCGGATGCGGCCAGGCGGGCCTTGTCCTCCAGGGTGTTGGGACAGGCGTTCGGGACCTACGCGCTGCTCCAGGGGGGCGACTGGCTATACCTGATAGACCTGCACGCGGCGCACGAAAGGGTCGTCTATGAGAGGCTGCTCGACGCGGGGGCGGATCGGCGGGCGCCGTCGCAGGACCTCCTCGTCCCCGTCGGCCTCGACGTCACGCTGAGCCAGATGGAGGCTATGGCCGCGCATGCCGGGCTGATCGGGCAGATGGGGTATGCGGTGGAGCCTTTCGGGGAGACGTCCGCGTTGGTGCGCGCGGTCCCGGCAGGCATGGCGGCGGAGGCGTCGGTCGGTGCCTTGGCGGACTTGCTGTGCCTGTTGGAAGGGACCCCCGACAGCCAGGCGGTGACTGACGGGATCAGGAAGAAGGCGGCGTACGCGGTCGCGTGCAGGGCCTCCGTCAAGGCGGGCGACGATCTGTCCGAGGCCGAGCTGGGCGCGTTGCTGGGCGACCTTTCCAAGGTTGGGAACCTTTTCAACTGCCCCCATGGCAGACCCGTGATCGTGAGGGTGGGTAGGAAGGAGATAGAGAGGCTTTTCAAGAGGGCATAGCGGAGGATGGGAAGAATACTGGTGATCGCCGGGCAGACGGCGACGGGAAAGTCCGCGATGGCGGTGGAGCTGTGCCAGACCCTGGGGGGGGAGGTCATCTCGGCTGACTCGATGCAGGTCTACAAGGGGCTGGACATCGGGACGGCCAAGCCTACGGCCGCCGAGATGGGCGGCGTGGCCCACCACCTCATCGACGTCGTCGAGCCTTGGGAGGGCTATAACGTCTTTGAGTGGCTCCGCTCGGCGCGGGCGGTCATAGACGGCCACGCGGGCGGGGCGCCGTTGGTGGTATGCGGGGGGACCGGGCTCTACGTCAAAGGCTTGGTGGAGGATCTGCGCCTGGAGTCCTTCGGGGACGGCGCCGTCGCGCCTCCGCCCGCCGATGGGCCGCGTATGGGCGGCGGCGGGGGCCTTGGTTTGGGCGGGCTGGACGGCCCCATGGAGGGTACGGGACTGGGGACGGATGGGCCGGGCCTGCATGGCAGGCTGGCGGCGATGGACCCCGAGGCGGCCGGTGCGATCCACCCGAACGACGTGAGGAGGGTGAGGAGGGCGATTGCGCTGCTGCTGCGGACGGGCCTGACCCGGGCTGAGCGGAACGCGCTTTCCAAGGGGGGCGGCCTAGGGCTCCCATGCGAGGCGTACCTGGTGTCCCCGGAGCGGAAGGACGTATATTCCGCCATAGACGGGCGGGTGGACCGCATGGTTCGCGCCGGCCTGTTCGAGGAGGTGGAGGCCCTACGCGCGAAAGGGTGCGGGAAGGGCATGCAGTCGATGCGGGGGATCGGCTATAGGGAGTCGCTCCTTTACCTTTCGGGCATGCTCACGCACGGCGAGGCGGTCGGGCTGATCAAGGCGAACACGCGCCGCTACGCTAAGAGGCAGGACACATGGTTCGGCCGCATGGAGGGGATGAGGCGCATACCGCCCGGCCGTGACGGGTTGCGGGCCATCCTCGGCGGGGCGCGGTAAGGATTGCCTCGGCGGCCTATGGTACAATCAAGGAAAAACTAGAGGGAGCACGAAAAAAGGATGAAGGGTCAGATGAACATGCAGGACGCGATAATAAACCAAATCAGGAAAGAGCACATACAGGTGACCATGTACCTGGTGAACGGAATCCAGCTCAAGGGGCTCATCAAGGGCTTCGACAGCTTCACCGTGGTCCTGGAGAGCGACGGGAAGCAGCATATGATCTATAAGCACGCCATATCGACGATAATCCCGTCAAAGCAGGTGAGGCTGGAGCAGCCGCCCGAGGAAGGGGAATGAGCTGGTTACCTGACCAGCCGCAGCAGCGATATGACCTTGCCGACCACCCTGAAGTCATCGCCTAAATTGACGTATATCGGGTCCATGGAGGGGTTCTCGGGTTGGAGCCTGATGCGGCCCTTCTCTAAATAATACTTCTTCACCGTGGCCTCATCGCCCAGCATGCCGACGATTATCTCCCCGTTCTCCGCGTCTTCCTGCTTGCGGACGACGATATAGTCGCCGTCGAGGATCCCTGCCTCGACCATGCTGTCGCCCTTGACGCGCAGCATGAACACGTCCTTGCCCCTGGCGAAGTCCGTCGGCAGCGAATACACGGACTCCATGTCCTCGTGCGCCAATATCGGCTGGCCCGCGTTGACGACGCCCAGCAAGGGCACGTCGACGACCTCGTTAAAATGCATGTAGCCGTCGCCCAGGATCTGCTCGTTGGGCCTCGCCATGGGTCCGGCCTGCCTGCGGATGCCTGGGGCGGGCTCGGCCCGGCCGGAAGCCGGATCGACCATCACCTTCAACGCCCTGGGCTTGAGAGGGTCCTTCTTCAGCAGGCCCTCGCGCGAAAGCCTCTCCAGGTAGCCGTGCACGGTTGAGGTGGATTTGAACCCCACGGCGGCGCAGATCTCCCTAACCGACGGTGGGTAGCCTTTGAGGGTCACCTCATTGTTTACGAAATCTATGATTTCCTTTATTTTTTCTTCTTTCCTTTTTCTCATCCTGCGCGCCCCCCGTCCCCCGCGTACACGGCAAAAGCATTTTTTTCCATTATAGCACGGTTCCGCCCATATTAAAACTTCTGTTCGATGTGGCTTGACAAGGGAACACGCGTTCGATAACATCGGTTCAGAACATATGTTTGGAAACGGGCGGGGGGCGTAAAGTCTATGTACCATACGGGCACGGGCGTCAGGCTGAGGTTGGTGGAAGGGAAGGGCGTCGCGCGGAGGAGGCTCAGGCTGGTGAGCAAAGGGAGGTTTGCGCTTTTCTTGATATGCTCGCTGCTCTTAATTATTGGCTTAGCCTCCGCAATGGCCACCGCGTTGGGCGGACGGCGGCAAATGGGCTACGAGGACGGAAAGGCGGTCGAGAGCGTCATCATTAAAAGCGGCGACTCGCTTTGGTCCATAGCGATCAAATACTGCCCGCCGAACATGGACATCAGGCTCTACATAGACGAGATAAAGGCGATAAACGGCCTGTCCGGGAACGTGATCTATTGCGGCGGCCTGCTGAGGGTGCCGACATAGCGACGCGCCTGAGCATGGCCTCTCGTTGCGGCGTCGGCGGCCTAGTGGTATAGTCTTCGCGTATATCCTACCTTGCCCTAGCCTAGGAGGTTCATATGGGAAGACGTAGCATGGCCGCCTTATCACTTCTCGCCGCCATATCCTTGTTGTGCGCGTGCGGGATCAGCGGCGACTCACAGGAGGGGACGACCGCGGGCTCAGCAACCACGGCCGGGGGCGACCCCGCCACGGGATCCTCGGCGACCGCCGGGGGCGACGCCACCGCCGGCCCGTCCGATGCGGGCGATGCCTCCGGGCCCTCACCGACCGAAAACGTGGGTAACGCGGGATTCTCCTCATTGATAGAGATGACGGGCAAGGGAACGGAGTTCTTCGACGCCTACGAGTCCCTGATGCAGAAGGACGCCATCGCGTATGGCGTCACGCACATCTCGTTCTCCAGCAGGATGACCCTCCTAAGCTATTCGGCCACGCTCAACGACTACGTCGGGGACGGGAGCGGCCATAAGTGCGTGGTGGTGAAGACCTTGGAAGAGGACGGCCTGTTCGGCCAGCTGGCAGGGGACGTGGAGACGGTGACCATGCGCTATGACTTGGGCTCGGGACGCATGGACTACATAATCGAGGTGACGCGCGACGGGGCGCCGGGGGCCGTC
>WRCU01000131.1 GCA_009783805.1 Oscillospiraceae bacterium | reverse complement strand
GGCCCGCCCCCCTGTCCTGCCGCGCGCCTATCCCGCCGTCCTTAGGCAAGGTAATGATCATGGGCTCAGCCGGGCTCCGCTCGGCCGGCCGACCCGTGTGGCCCGCCGATGACGGCGGGCCAGCCGGGCGCGCATCCATGCCTTGCCCGATCCGGTGCTCCCTGGCGCCCTTAGCCCACCCATCCGCCATGGGCGCCCCCGCGGAGCCGAACCCTGCGCCCTTGGCCGCGGCATGGCCCGGCTGCGTCCGCTGCGCGGCGGGCGGCGCGTTGCGCGCGTCCCGCTCCGGCCTCTCGCCCTTGGAAAGGTACCTGCTCAGGACGTTGATTAAAACAAGGATGACGATGAGCGTGATGAGCCACTCGACCAGCATTATCGTCAGGAAGCCCTTGAGCTTGAATTGGCTGAATATGAGCGCTATGACGAAGTAGACGCATGCCAAGGCCAGCAAGGCCCTACGCCTCGCCGCCTTGCTTTCCTTATCCTTTTGGACGACCGTCGCCATAGGCGCCCCCTAAGAAACGCGCGTCGTCAATTTACCGGCTAGCCGCCGCCCATCACTTTCCGTCGCCCATAAGCATCATCCTGATGGCCTTCGCGACCTCCCCGTCCTTCATGGGATCGTCGCCGAACTTGGCCGTCTCCCCGCAGTGCGGGCATCTTGCCTTGACCCTGCCTTCATGCGTATTGACCATGACCTTGAACCTTTTCGCGCATTTCGGGCAGGCGACCACCCTCATCTCCGCGTCGGATGCGCCCAACCCGGTCAGTACCCCATTCCCCAGGATTTCCTCATGCCCTCCATCAGGCCGGTGACGTACAGGGTCTCGCCGTGGGTATAGCTCGGGCTCTCGAGCCTGCCTTCCGAGACGCACCTATTCACTTCCTCGATCTCATACTCATACCCGTTGCGCCTGAACGGTATCTCCACGGTCGTCACGTCCCCGCCGTACACTTCCAATGTGGCCTTGGTGGCCCGCCAGAAGTCCTTCACCTCTATCCTGCCCAACGTCCCGTAGACGGTGGCGTCATGGCCCGTCCGCGTGGTGCAGGCTCCCGACAGCATCGCGAAGGCGCCGCCCCTATATCCCAGGAGCATGGCGGACTGCTCATCCACCCCGGTACCGCCGACCATCGCGGTGGAGCTGACGTGCGTGGGGCTCATGCCGAACAGCATGTTGGCGTACGTGAGCGGGTATATGCCCACGTCGACGACGGCCCCGCCGCCCAACCCCGGGTTGAGGTGCCTGCCGGCCTCCCCGAGGACCGTCTCGAACCCGAACTCGGCGATGAGCTGCCGCACCTCGCCTATGGCCCCGGACTTGGCCCATACGTCCACTTGCCTGGCTATGGGCTGGAATCTGTTCCATAGGGCCTCCATGATGAACAGGCCCTTGGACCTCGCGGTCCCTATCATCTCCTCCGCGTGTGTCTTTGACATGGCGAACGGCTTCTCGCACAGGACGTGCTTGCCCTTGCCCAGACACATCATCGCGTTTTCATGATGGCACGTGTTGACCGTCCCTATGTAGACGACGTCAACCTCCGGGCACGAGGCCAGCTCTTCATAGCTGCCGAAAGCCCTCGAGAAGCCATGCTCCTCCGCGAAGGCCTCCGCCTTGGCCAAGGTCCTGGACGCCACCCCGTATAGGCGGGAGTCCTTGGCCTCCTTCAGCCCGTTCGCGAACTTCGTGGATATGTGGCCGGTCGCCAAGACGCCCCAATTGACCATGTGAACCCCCCCACCTTCATCCTTCTCCCCGCATGCCCACCTTGCCGGGCCCGACCGGGTCGGGCGCCGAACGGCCGAGTCAGCCGCGCCCGGACTCCGCCAAGCCTTCCATTATCAGTCGGGCGACCTCATCCGGCCCGATCGCCGTGGTGTCGATGACGAGGTCGAAGTTCCCCATGTCGCCGCAGTCCACCCCATACTTCTCCGAATAGCGCTTGTTCTCGCTGACCTTTCTGCCCTCTATCTTCGCCCTGGCCTCCTCGGCCTCGGCATAGCTCTCGGCCGTCCCCCTGTCGTCGCCCATTATGCGCCTAACGGCCTCCTCGACGCCCACCCTTAGATATACTTTGAGGGACGAGGGCACGAAGTGCCAGGCCATCCTCGAGTCGAAGACCATCCTGCCCGGCTCCTCACCCTTTCGCCTCAAGGCGTCGTCTATCTCCCTGTCTATCTCGGGATGGGTTTCGGCGTACTCGTTCAATTCCAAGGTCGTCATCCCGCGCCTCCCGGCGATCTCCCTCTGGATGGCCCCGACCTTATAGACCCCGAACCCATGGTCCCTCTCGAGGATCCCGCAGACCGTGCTCTTGCCGCTTCCCAAGTCCCCCGTTATAGATATCTTGCCTGCCATGCCGGGCTACCCTCTCATGGGAATGGCGAAGCCGCCGATGCCGGGCGCCTTCACCTTGGCTTAGGCTAACATATGCGGGAGGCGCGTTCAACCGCGCGCCGGTCCGCCCCCCCATGCCCCAGCCTTTCGCGCGGGGTCCGTGGCCGGACTCCGCGCCCAGCTAGACGAAGCCCATCCTCCCGAAGGGGTAGAAACGAAAGCCGGCCTTCCCGGTCACCCGGGAGCGCTCGACCGCCCCGAAGCTCCGGCTGTCGAGGCTGTTGCCCCTATTGTCCCCCATCACGTATATGCACCCGTCCGGGACGGTCATGTCGGCGTTCCTCTCATGGCCTATCTGCACCCTGGTCTGCTGGCCGTTCACGTACGGCTCGTCGAGCATCTCGCCGTTCACGTAGACCCTTCCTTCGGCGATCCTTATATGGTCGCCCCCCACGGCTATAATCCGCTTTATGATCACCTCATCGTTGTTCGGCAGCTCCTCGGGGAGGTATATCGTCACTATGTCCCCCCTGCCCAGCCAGCCGAACCTGGGGGACAGCTTCTCCACCCATAGGTTGTCGCCCGCGTGCAGCGTGGGCTCCATCGACCATTTGTCGACCACGGTCCTCTGCACCACGAAGACCACTATGAAGAGCCCGATCAGCAAGGCGACGACGATGTGCATCGCCCATGAGAAGACCTCAGCCAGGATCGGGTTCTTTATGATCCTGTTGCTGAACTTGGGCGGCTTGGCCTTTCTCTTGCCGCGGCCCTTGTCGGTCCCCTCCGCGGTCCCCTCCGTGTGCCCCGCCTCCCCGCCCCCGCCGGGCCCTTTTCCGCCGCCGCGCGCCAGGGCGTCGGCGCAAGGCTCATCGCATCCTTCGCACGCGGCCTCGCCGTCGTAGGCGCTCACGTATCTGCCCATCCTGCCCTTGACCACCAAGAGCCGCTCAGCGCATGCCTCCTTGCCCTCATCATACGCGTCCCGGCCCGGCTCCGCGCCCATGTGGCTCACGAAGGCGGGCGGGCCATCCGCGCCCGACCCCTTTTCGTCGGGTCCGCGCCCGTCCCCGGCGACGGCGGGATCAGGCCGATTCGGGGCGTGCCCCTTCGACGTCATGTTCTTGAAGGAGCCTCCGCCTTGCACGGCCCCATTCCCACCATTGTCAACCGACGTGAAAATCACTCCCGACGTATGCGTATGTGTATGGCTTCACGGCGCCAGCACCCGACCGACGCCGCTGTCGATGGGCTCGCCCCCGACGCCGGGCTCGAAGGAGCCCAAGTCCGACGAGTACAGCTCCTGCCTGCTTTGGCCCAAGGCTATCCCCAGAAGGTAAAAAACCTTATTCCCGTCGTATGAGTGGAAGGAGTCGGCGTTCGAGGCCACCTTGGCGGTCTCCCTGCCTTTCCTGTACGCGTACAGGTCGTCGGCCGGATTGCCCTCAAACCGTTTAAGGAAGAGGATCGTCCCGCAATCGGCGTCCGCGAAGAAGCCTGGGCGGACGTCATGGGAGACGAGCTCCCTGCCTTCGGGCTTTTCGGCGACATACAGCGAGAGCCTCCCGTCGCGGGCGTCGGCCTCCGTAAAGGAGACCCTTTCGCAACCGGAGGAGGCCTGGAACTCCCTGGCCGCGGAGGAGAACGTCTCCCCACGGGAGACCCCGCCCCTCTCGACCGCGTACCGCACCAGCCTGCCGTCCCTCGTCAGCACCACGATCCTCCCCATGTCCTTGGAGGCGGCGTATCCGGTCACCCCGCCGGATATGAGCGTCGAGCCTTCCTGACGGTATGCGTATAGATCGTAGACCCCCCCGGCCATCTCCTTCGCGTAGGCCACCCCGTCCGCCATGCGTCCCGTCCCGAATAGCAGCTCCGGCGGCTCGCCGCCCGACGGCAGCGACGGCGACGCGGCCCCAGGCAGGTACCCCGATCCGGCATGCCCCTCCCCGGGCGCGAGGATCGAGCAGACGCCCTCGTCCACGTGGCGCGCGCCGAGGCCCGCGGTCCAAGCCAACAGCCTCCCGGTCCCGCTCTCCCGCGCAAAGTCGGCCAACGCCATGAACGTCCGCCCATCCTCAAAGAACAGGACCTGCCTGACGCCCGAGGCCACCTTGATCCCCTCCGCGTTCGGGGCCTTCACGCTTAGCCCGTACCCCGTGAGGTCCTGAGTGAAGTAGCCGTAGACGGAGCCGTCGTCGGAGACGAAGGCCGGCGACCGGTACTCGCCGTCCATCACCATCATCGGGTCCTTGCCGTACCCCTTGACGTATAAGGTCCCTTTGCCCAACCCCGAGACCTTGGCGAAGATGAGGGTGCGTCCATTGTCGGATAGCGCGTAGGCCCCGGCCTCGACGTCGTAAGCGACGAACTCGCGGAACCTGGACGAGGCGGAGAACATGCTCAAGGTCCCCGTGCCCCGGTTCGGTCTGGCGCCGCTGATGAAGGCGCAGTACTCCCCGCCGCCCGAGACGGCCAGCGAGGCCACGGTGACGTCGGCGGAGACCAGCGTCGCCCTGCCGGACGATCCGTCGTAGTATATGAGGTCGCCCTTCTCGCCCATCGCGTCGGATTCGGCGAAGGCGAACATGTATAGGTGCCTGCCGTCCGCGCTTATGTAGCATGGCGGGTCCGACGGCCCGCCCGACGGCCTGTTGGGCCTGCCCGGCCTCAGGTTCGCCTCGGCCGGCCCGTCCATCCGCGAGCCGTATGCGTATATGGAATGTCCCTTGAGGTAGTATACGGAGTCGTTGGGCATGGCGCCCGCGTATTCGGCGACGATGCCGTAGACGATGAACGCCGTGGCCGCGATGATGAGGGCCGCCGCCAGGAAGTTAAGCGCCGCCCTCATGATAGGCCGCTTGCGCGGCGCCTCGGGCCTTATTCCTTCCGGCAGGGACGGGTTCATCAGTCAACCTCTCGCGCGCCGACAAAGGGCCGATAGGTTCGGCGGGCTTTGTGTTCGGCGCTAGATGGATTATACTATATCGGGTTTCATGTAGATATAGGCGCGTCGGATCATTAAGTAGGTGACAGACCCTCATTGTTCGCCCT
>WRCU01000130.1 GCA_009783805.1 Oscillospiraceae bacterium | reverse complement strand
GGTCATAAAGGTGGACGGCTCACTAGGCTGATCAGTTGCCGCACTCGGCGTATAGGCGCTCGGACAGCCTAAGGGCCTCGTCCTTCGTCTCCGCGTGGGCGTCGACTATGAACCTCGCCCCGCCCGGCAGCCAGCCCAGATCATGGCTCAGGTGCCTCCCGCGGTCGTACCACGCGTGCCATTGCGCGCATCTGTCCTTGAAGAAGTCGTAGGCGTCCCATAGGTTGGCCTGGCCGGGGTCCAGGTTGAGCAGGCGCAGATTCCTAACCTCGCGCAGGCCGCCCCATTGGTGCCTCGCATGGGCGCAGCAATGGATGCCCATCGCCCCGTACCTGTCGGACAGGTCGTTGAGCTCGCCCAGGAAGAACTCGCCGTAGTGGTCCCGCCCCACGGCCCCGATCTCGTCCTCGGACAGGGTCACGCCGTAAGGCATGTAGTAGTCGGGGAAGTGCGCCAGAAAGTCCGTGCCGTACCGGGTGAACCACGCGTCGAGGAACTCGGCCATCAGGGTTTTGACCATGGACGCCAGCTCCCTGACCGCCTCGGGCTCGTCGTAGAGGGCCATGTACAGGTCGTTCTTGTCCCATATCAGTGCGACTATGTCCATCGGGCTCTGTATGTCCGGCAGCTTGACCAGGCCTACGCCCCCCGACATCGCCCGCAGCTTGTCCACGAACTCGAAGAGCTTGCAAAGTGAGGTCCTTTCCAGGTCGGGCTTGCGCACCTTGGCGGCCTCGGACGCGCGGGAGACCATGGGGAGCGCGAAGGGGGCCTGCCGGTCGTAGCGCTGCACCTTGCAGCCGAAGGCCTCCGCGAAGATCTCCGTGCCGGTGAAGCAGTACATGCCGTTGAGCGCGGGGACCCTGTCGTCCTTCAGCCAGGCGGAGTTCTCGAGGTGGCGGTTGTAGTTGGACCAGAACCACTCCAGCCTTTTTTTGTCGGGGTCGCCTTCCATGGGCCCGGATACCGGCATCGGCACGGATTCCGCCCCCTCGTGCTCCTTGTAGTGGATTATGTATAGGTTGGGCGAGGGGGAGGCCATGTCATAGAACCTGGCCCACTTCGCCCGCTTCGCGTCTATGCGGGCGTCGCCGCTCCTCGCGGCCTCCCCGCCGGTGAACCTGCCCATCGCCGCTTCTGGCATCAGCGCCCCCAATCCCATGTCCGTCCCTGGCAGCCGCGTTTGTCCCGCAAGGCCATGCGGCGTGGCCGCGGCCCAGCGTCTACCCATATTACCCAATCCGGACGGCGAACGTAAAGCCCCGGATCATGGCGGCGTCCATCATCGGCCGGCAAAAAAGAAAGCCCCGGCCGTCGGCCGGGGCTTCCCTCTGACGTGCGACTCGCCGCCTGACGGGGCGCCCTCGGCTACCTGTAGTAATAGGGCCTCGGCGCGTCCTGCGTCATGAAAGTGAGGGTGTGCCTTAACTCCAGCGTGTCTATGTCATGGGACGTGATCCTAGCATGGGAGGCCGCGTAGAGGTTGCCGCGCACCGTCAGGAGCCTCTCCACGTACTTCGCGCGGTCCGCGCCCCAATCGGACGAAAGGAGCATGTCCTGATCGCTCAGGTGGCTCACCTTGCCCCTGAGGGCGAATCCGCCGTCGAGGCTGACGTCGTACACGTAGGCGCCGGCGAAGGTGAACCTGCCGTACTCGGGCATCTCCCCGTCCCTGGCGGGCTTGGACGTCTCATATACCTCTATCGGGAAGGCGAGCAGCCCCTTGTCCCTGGAGAAGAGCAGGGCCTTGTGGTTCCATAGGAGGGCCGACTCGGTGCCGCGTCCCCCTATCGTCTCCACGAACATCTCGATGGGGTCGGTGATGTCGGTCACGTCGAACATCGAGATCTTCATGCTGGTGTAGAAGGCGTTCCCGTACGAGTCGACCACCGTGTCCTTGCCTATGCCTATGAGGTGGTTCTCGTCGTATGGGTGCAGGTAGCTGCTGTAGCCGGGTATCTTGAGGGCGCCCATGACGGTGGGGTTCGCGGGGTCCGAAAGGTCGATCGCAAACAGCGGGTCGACCGTCTTGAACGTCACCATGTAGGCCCTGGCGCCCATGAACCTCGCCGAGTAGATGACCTCGCCCGGGGCTATGTCGTCTATCCTGCCCACGAGCGCCATCCCGCCGTCGAAGACATACAGCCCGTTCGCCTCGCGGTGGTTGGCGTATTCCAGCCAGCCGTCGCGCTGCAGTATGTCGTACTTGTGCGAGGTGGTCACGATCCGGAAGTGGGAGCCGTACTCGTCCATCGAGAACTGGTTTAAGACCGAGCCGGGCGCCGTTCCGCGGTGCACGTACACGAGCTCGCCGTCGTCGGCCAGGAACTTGTGGACCACCGTCTCGTTCCCGCCGTCGTTGTAAGAGGATGAGGCTATGTACAGGGCGTTGGCCGACATGTAGACGTTTTCGCCGCCGCCTATGTACGTGGTGACGTTGGCCGCCTCGTCGGGCCTGTCGACGTTGAAGCCCACAAGGGTCGTGACGCTGTCCATGCGCAGGTCGGGGAAGCACATGATGTCCTGGCAGCCGACGTCGACGTAGCCGTCCCCCAACGCGGTGTCGCGGAACATGGGCGATACCCCGCCGCGGTACCAAACGTACTCACGCGTCACCAGGTACACGCTGGGCCCGACCTTGCGGGACGTGACGTACTGGCCCTTCGCCTCGACGACGCGCTCCAGGGACGGCTCGGCCTTGTCCCCCACGTCGATCACGACCGCCATCGTGTAGGGGGCCCAGTCGCCGTAGTACCAGCCCACCGCGATCACCTTGTCCGCGTCCAGGTATACCTCGTCCAGGCTGATGCCCATGCCGTATGGGAGCCTGAACGTGGAGACGAGATCCAGCTCGCCGTCGGCGCCCACCTTGACTATCTCCAGGCCGCCTCCGCGGACGTAGTAGATGTACGATCCGTCCGTCTTGATGATGTCGGCCTCGTCCACCCCGGCGACCTGCGTGTTGGTCACGGAATGGTCGGAGCCGCCGTCCCCGTCGGAGGCCGACTCGCCTGGTGGGGAGGTTTGGGTGGGCATCTCCGCGCTGCGACCGGCTTCCTTGGACTGGGAGCCGGACGGTACGGAATCCATGGGGCCGGACTCACCCATATCCGCCCCCATCGCGATGTCCGGGGCGTCGTACATGAGGATTTCGCCCCCGTCGTCCGAGGCGTACCCATAGCCCTTGTAGCCGTATAGGTATCCGATGAGCCTTTGGAGGCCGTCCATGGACCTTACTCCCCGTAGGCCGGTGAAGCCCGATATGAGGGATGACATGCGCGCGAGCTCGAGCGGGGTCTCGGGGCTGTACCTATACTTCGTGAATATCAAGAGGCCTTTGTGGAGGTGGAGGAAGAGCCCCATCGCCTCCGCCAGGGATTCGGCGGGGGCGTATGTGAGGCCGTCCCTGGCCTCCGCGATCGCGGGCATGGTGATGATGGCCTTGCCGGTGCCCGACTCCGTCACGGAGTCCGAGCCGACGGCGACGGTGAAGGCCTTACCCGAGTAAGGCGTGACCATGGCGGCCCCGTCGCCCCCGTCAACGGCCTTTGCGCCCAAAGCCGCCGAAAGGGCCGCGACCGGGACGTACGTGACCCCACCCTTCCTGTACGGCGCCACGCCCGCGTCCGACCCGCCGAGCTCGAATGGGCCCTTCTCGGTCACGTATGTACCGTGCTCCAGGTAAAACGCGGCGTACTCGCCTAGCCTGCCGGCCCCCAGGACCTTCGCGTCCAGCAGGTATACGGACGACACGAAGGCCAGCGTCACCGCCACGGATATGGCCAAGGCCTTGATCGCGAAGGATCCGCCGATGGCTTTCCTGCTTGCCGATTCTACCCTCGTTTTCGATTCCATGATGACACCCCTTCGCTGGCATAATAATTTCGCGTTATTCGCCGCCTGCATATATGACGGGCCTAAGACGCCGATTGTTCCGGGGTCCACGCCGTATAGCCAACCTAGTGGGGGCCGATCAGATTATAAGCATGGCGTCGCCGAAGCTGTAGAACCTGTATCCGCGTGCGATCGCCTCGCCATAGGCGCGCATGGTCCCTTCGCGCCCGGCGAACGCGCAGACCAGCATGAGCAATGTGGACCTCGGTATGTGGAAGTTCGTGATCAGCCCGTCCGCCACCTTGAATTCGTACGGCGGGTATATGAATATGTCGGTCCTGCCTGAGACGGGGCTCAATGGGTGTTCCAAGAGCCACTTTCCCTCGGTCGCATGGGCCTTGGCGGCTGGGTGCGCCCCGCGTCGCCCGTCGGCGCCCGGCCCGAGCGGGGACGGGGCCGCGCCGGAACCCGGCGCCCGCCCATGAGGCCCCATGCCCAAGCGTCCGCCGTGCAGCATGGCCCATGCGCCTTCCAAGGTCCTGAGGCTGGTCGTGCCCACGGCCACGACGCGCCCGCCGCCTTCCCGGCACGCGTTCACGGCGTCGCAGGCCTCCGCGCCGACCCGGAAGGACTCGGCATGCATGGCATGGTCCTCAACCTCCTCGGACCGTACCGGGCGGAACGTGCCCAAGCCGACGCTGAGCGTCACGCGCGCGATGCGGACCCCGAGCCCGGCTATCTCGCCCAGGAGGTCCTCGGTGAAGTGCAGGCCCGCCGTGGGCGCCGCGATGGAGCCGGGGTTTGCGGCGTAGACGGTCTGATACCTGTCCCCGCGCTCATGGGTACGCCTATCCTTGATATAGGGAGGCAAGGGCATCCGCCCGACCTCGTCCAGCGCCTCCGAGAGGGGGCGCGCATGGGTGAGGCGAACCGCCTTCCCCCCGTTCGGGGCGTCGCCCAGGACCTCCGCCTTGAGGGGGTAGCCGCCGTCGCCGCCCCCGTCACCGAAGAGGTACCTGGCACCGGGCTTGGCGGAACGGCCGGGTTTGGCCATCGCCGCCCAGACCCCGTCCCCCATGCCTTCGATGAGCATGAGCTCGACCCGGCCCCCGGTAGCCTCCCTTACGCCGTACAGCCTAGCGGGAATGACCTTTGTGTCGTTGATGACCAGGCAGTCCCCGCGGCGCAGGTAACCCTTGACGTCGGCGAAGCGGCGGTGGCTCGTCCGCCCCCCGGCCCTGCCTAAGGCGAGGAGCCTGGAAGCGTCCCTGACCTCGGACGGGGTTTGGGCGATCAGGCCTTCGGGGAGATCATAGTCATAGTCGGAAGTCTTCATATGCCTCGCGGGCCATGGGCCCTATGCCACGACCGTCCCGGGGAAGTAGTGGGCCAGTATCTCCCTGTAGCCATAGCCGCGTTCGGCAAGGCCCTTGGCGCCTTCCTGGCTCATGCCGACGCCGTGGCCCCACCCCGTGCCGGTGAAGACATAGGCCGGTTGGCTGGGTGCCGCGGCGCCGCCGGACCCGCCCGCGCCGGAGCCCGACGCCACGTTGGCCACGCTGCCGTC
>WRCU01000129.1 GCA_009783805.1 Oscillospiraceae bacterium | reverse complement strand
TTCCTGCGCAGCCTGGCCAGCGTCACGAAGTTCAAGTAGTACATGGTGAGCTCGGCGAGCTCGGGCACGGTGGACTGTATGAACATCGTGCTTTTATCCGGGTCTATCCCCACGGCCAGATAGTCGAGGGCCACCTCCAGGACGTTCTCGCGGACCTTCATGACGTTGTGCGCGTTGTCGGTCAGGGCCTGCATGTCCGCGATCAGGAAGAGCAGCCTGTCAAAGCCGCCTTCCGTCCCCAGGCTTCCCTGCATCGCCAGGCGCGTGCTTAGGGACCCCACGTAATGCCCGATGTGCAGCGGGCCGGTGGGCCTGTCGCCGGTGAGCACAATGCCGCCGCCCGGTGTATCGCCCATCCCATAGACCTCCTTCATGACGCATACGCGCTATTGATATGCATATTACCTTGCCTATATGACCTCTAGGAAATCCCGGTCGGGCAGCTTGGGGAACGGCCTATGCGGGAGCGTCTGGTACCAGTAGGCCACCGACGCGATGTCGTCCCTGAGGGGCGCGTACTTCCCTTTCTTGGTCCAGCCCAGCGCCTGGACCGTGACCCTGAGGTCCCTCTCGAACCGTATCGGGTCGGCTATGTGCCACCTGTACATGCCGAACCTCGTCTGCGAGTCGTACAGCCCGTCGGGCCTTATGACCTGGGGCAGCCCGGCGTACGGGGTCGTGAACTCCCTATAGCCCCCATTCTGCTTCCCGACGTCGAAGTTGTACGAGCCGCAGAAGTAATCCTCCGTCCCGGTCCCGCATATGGTCGGGAACTCGGCGTCCCCGTCCATGTAGAACTTGACCTCGCCCTCGCCCCACCATCCGCAGCTGTTCACGCCCCACGCCATGTACGTCCCCACGTACTGCCCCTTGCCCTCGACGCCGTCCAGTATCGTGTAGACGTCCCCGTACGGCAGCGGGTTCACGCGGCCGAACCTGGCGTGGAAGTAGGCCCGGTCCTCGCCGACCTCGGTGAGCGCGTAGTCGATCTGGTAGAAGACCGTGATCCTTTCGTCCGATATGTTCGTCGCCGTCACCTTGCAGCCTTTGCGGAACGGCATCTCCCAATAGCAGTTGAACGCGCTGCCCGGGTTCACGCAGACCGGGAGGGACGACACCTGCGCATACCTGTTCCAGCCGCACGCGAAGAAGTCGCCGATGGGGCACTCCACGGACGGCTCGCTCTGCCCGTCCCAATAGATGCGCAGTATGCAGAACCGCCAGTGGTGCGTCACCGTGGCCCATATGTGCTGCAGGGCCCCGGGGCCCTCTATCTCGGCCAGCGTCACCGTCTCCCCGGGCCCCACGTACAGGCTCGGCGAGATCTTCCAGCCCACGCCCAAGCCTCCGGCCGCCTCCTTGCCCGTGCCCTCCGTCGCCATCCCGCCCATGCCCTTACCGCCGGTGCGGTTCTCGGCCGAAACCGACCTCGTCCTGGCGTCGGAAAGGCGGCTGATGCTGCCCATGTGCATGCCCAAACCGTTGAATCCCGCCATATCCCCTGTCCCTCCTAGGTTAATCCATATCCGCCTTCAGGCCGCCGACGGCCCCGTACATCGCGAGGATGTTCCCGATCGGGATATCACCCTGCAGGTTGTTCGAAGGGCCTATGATGATCCCGCCTTCCGGGAAGAGCCTCCTACGCAGCCCCACCTCGCCTCGCACCTCATCCTCCGTCCCGAACGGCAGCGTCCGCTGCAGGCCCATGGTCCCCGAGAAGGCTATCCTGCCGTGGAACGCCTCCCTGAGGGACTCGATGCCCATGCCGCCCGCCTCGGGCTGCACGACGTCCAGCACGTCGAGGCCGAGCCCGATCAGCCTGGGCAGCAGGGCCCTGACGCTCCCGCACATGTGCATCATGACGACGGCGCCGTACCTATGGCCTAACCCTATGAAATCACGGTACCTGCCCGCGAGCGTACCGTCGAACGTCTCGGGGCTGATAAGCGTCGCCTCCTGCCCGCCCAGGTCGTCGGCCAGGAAGAGCGCGTCCACCTTGCCCTTGCCCGCCTTGAGCGCCCTTTCGTAGACCGCCATCAACAGCTCGTGCTTCCGGTCCATGAGCTCCATGTACACGGGGTCCCGCAGCGCCAGGCCCACGAGCGCCCGCTCGCGACCCATCAGCCTCGCGGGGCCGTTTATGTAGTCCGGGGCGGCGGGCACCGGCGCCGAATATCCCGGACGCCCGTAAGGGTTGGAGGCGCCCTGGTAGCCCAACGCGACGGCGTGGCCCCCCAGCTCGTCCGCGTCCTCCGCGATGCGCGAACAGTCGAACCAGTCGGGGCTCGGGAACCTCACCTCGGCGAAGCCCCGCAGGTCATCCACCCCGGCGTACGGCATGTGGGTCATCTCCCGGAACTCGCCGCACGGGCCCATGACGGCCCGCGAGCGCTCACCCCACAGCCCCTCCGCCACGCCGCCTCCGAAGTCCCTTAAAGGCGGGCCCACATAGCGGGGCGAGACGAACCGCATGTCCACGCCCAGGCGCCTCAGCAGCGGCTCGTGACCGTCCACCCCCAACGCCGCCATCAAGGACCTGGCGACGGCCCACGTCGCGCTGAACGAGCAGGGGGGCCTGTCGACGCCGCCGTACCTGACGCACGAGAGGAACCTCTCCCTGCCCGTCATGGCCGCCTTGCCCGCCGCCGCGCCCAGGTCGGCTACACCCGGTACTTCGCTGAGAACATGTACTGCACGTACGGCCGATCCCCGGTCCACTCGTGCGAGACGGTGAGGATGGACCCGTCGCCGAGCTGGCATGAGGCGGGGTAGCCTATGTGCCACCATGGCCCCACCGAGCGGGTGGGCTCCTCACCCCCCTCGACTATCACGAACTCGTCCTTCGCGTCCCAGGCGATCCCGTCCGGCGAAATGCACCCCTTCAGGGAAAAAGGCTCCCTGCGGTGCCCGTAGGTCGCGAGGACGCGCCCGTCCCGCAGGGTCAGGAGGTCGAACGGGTAGCCCCATATGTTCGTCGGCTCCGGCCTCGACCAGGACTCGCCCTCGTCGCGAGAATGGCTGATCCATGAGTGCCCGTGCCTGTTCCTAGGCTCGAAGACGGTCCTCATCACGCATACCAGCAGACCCTCCTTGGTCAAGGTGAGGCTCGGCTCGTGGAAGTCCATCATCTGGAACGGGTCGTGGGCTATTGTGGAGTAGTACTCCCAATTCAGGCCCTTGTCGTCCGACCTCATGAGGAACGAGGATATCTTCTCGCCGTTGCGGTTCATCCAGGTGTTCGACTTGAGACCCGACAGGGCCATGTACAGCGTCCCGTCCGGCATCTCCACCAGGCCGTCGGCCGGCTGCCCCCATTTCATGGGCGCGGTGTTGCACTTGTATAGCGGGCCCCACGTGAGGCCGCCGTCGACGGAGCGCGTGAAGTGGCAGCCCTCGCAGTCCCTGAGGTTGCTCACGTCGTATGACTGGGGGCCGTAGTCACCCTTGATGCCCAGTGAGTCGATGAAGGAGTTGACCAAGAAATAAATGAGCAATGTGCCGTCGGACAGTCGCGTGATGCAGGGGTTGTTGCCCCCCTCGTACCTGTCGCGCTTCCATACGGGCTTTATGCCCTCCTCCGGCCAGGTAACGCCGCCGTCCCAGGATCGGGCCAGCAGTATGTCGTCATGGTCCGGGTGCATGTGGCCCGTCGTGTCGCAGAAGACCGTGAGCACTTCGCCGTTCGGCAGCGTCGCGACGTCGCCTTCGCACAGGTACCTGTCCCTCCTGACGCTGATCGTGTGCTTGGTGACCCCCGAGATGACCCCCATAGTGACCCCCGCGGTATGGTTAAGGCGGAGGGCGGCCGAAGCCGCCTATCCGCCCATATCAGTCTACATCATGGCCTTTATCTCGTCGGCCTTGTCCAGGAGCTCCCACGTGAACCCTACGTCGGGCCTCCCGAAATGCCCGTACGACGCGGTCTTTTGATAAATGGGCCTACGCAGCCCCAATGCCTCTATGATCGCGTCGGGCCTCAGGTCGAAGGCCTTGCCGATTATGCGCATGATGGCCTCGTCGCCCAGCCTGCCCGTGCCGAACGTCTCCACCGCCACCGAAACCGGACTCGCAACCCCGATGGCGTACGCCAGCCCTATCTCCAGCTTGTCGGCCACCCCGGCGGCCACCAGGTTCTTGGCGACCCACCTCGCCGCGTACGCCGCCGAGCGGTCCACCTTCGTGGGGTCCTTCCCGGAGAATGCGCCGCCCCCGTGCCTGCCCGCGCCGCCGTATGAGTCGACTATTATCTTCCTGCCGGTGAGCCCGACGTCGCCGAGCGGGCCGCCTATCACGAAGCGCCCCGTGGGGTTTATGTAGAACTTGGTGCCTTCGTCCATCAAGCCCGCCGGAATGCACTCGCGTATCACGTGCCTGAGGACGTCCTCCCTGAGCCTCTCTATGCCCACCTCATCGGAGTGCTGGCTCGAGACCACCACGGTATCCACCCTTTTCACGGCGTTGCCCTCGCCGTACTCGACCGTCACCTGCGACTTCCCGTCGGGGCGCAGGTACGTGAGCAGGCCGTCCTTCCTGACCTGGCTGAGCCTCCCGGAAAGCTTGTGGGCGTAGCTTATGGCCGTGGGCATGTATTCCGGCGTCTCGTTCGTCGCGTACCCGAAGATGATCCCCTGGTCGCCGGCGCCGGTGGTGAAGCCGCCCGCCCCGCCCGAGGCCTTGGACTCATATGACCTGTCCACGCCCAAGGCTATGTCGGCCGACTGCGCGTGCAGCGACACGAGGACGCCCACCGAATCGGCGTCGTAGCCGCCGCCGCCCGCCCCCACATACCCTATGCCCCGGATCGTCTCCTTGACGACCGACGGTATGTCCACGACCGCCTTCGTCGTCACCTCGCCGGCGACCAAGGCCATGCCGGTCGCGACCATCGTCTCCGCGGCCACCCTGGAATAAGGGTCCTGCGCCATCATGGCGTCGAGCACCGCGTCCGAGATCTGGTCGGCCATCTTGTCGGGATGCCCCTCGGTAACCGACTCCGAGGTGAAAAGCCTCCTCATCCCCATCCCATAATCACCCCCTCTTAATGTGGACCATCATGGTTCCCCCAGCCATCCGTCGCCCGCCTCGCCTAGGCCTCTTGCGCGCCCATGGCCCGCAGGGCCTCCGCGTACACGTCGCGGATCGGCACGCCCCTATCCAAGGCTATGGCCTTGCAATCCTCATATTCCGGCGAGCGCAGCCTGGATCCGCCTATGTCCGCCGCCTTGACCCTGACCGGCCCGTACCGCGTCTCCGCCACCTTGACGCGCCTGTCCAGATACGCCCTGCCGTACTCGACGTAGCGGACCCCCAGCGTCCCCATCTCACCCATCATGACGCCGGCCAGCTCCCCGGCCTTCCATGGGTTGGCCAATGCGGAGACCATCGCCGCGGGCCTGCCTTTCTT
>WRCU01000128.1 GCA_009783805.1 Oscillospiraceae bacterium | reverse complement strand
GGGCTTCCATATCAACTCATACGAATACTACGACAGGTTCTTCGGGCTGTCCGACGAGGACGCGGGGACGGAAGGCGGCATGCCCGACTCGTTCGGCATCGAGTTCAAGGACGTGTGGTTCCGGTACCCCGGCACCGATAGGGACATATTGAAGGGGCTGACGCTCAAAATAGAAGACGGCGAGAAGGCCTCCATAGTCGGGGAGAACGGCGAGGGCAAGTCCACGATGGTAAAACTGCTGCTCGGCCTGTTCACGCCCGACAGCGGCGAAATACTAGTCGGCGGCAAGAAGCTGGGTGATTATCCGCTGAGCGTAAGGGCCAGGATATTCGGCCCGGTGTTCCAGGACTTCCCGAGATACAGCATCTCATTGAGGGAAAATATCGGCATCGGCGACGTGGGCGAGGCCGGGAACGACGGGAAGGTCATGGCGGCAGCGGCCAAGGGCAGGGTGGATGCCTTCGCGGAAGGGCTCAAGGACGGCTATGACACGCTGCTCGGCAGGGACTTCGAGGGCGGCGTAGACATATCCGGCGGCCAGTGGCAGCGGGTCGCGATCGCGCGCGCGTTCATGGGCGGCAAGCCGATCATGCTGCTCGACGAACCCACATCGCAGCTCGACCCGATGGCCGAGGCCAGCCTGTACGGCGAGTTCGCGGAGATGGTCGAGGGCAGGACGGCGGTATTCATAACGCATAGGCTCGGCTCCACGATGATAACCGACAGGATCTTCGTCATACACGGCGGCACGGTCAGGGAATCGGGCACGCATGATGATTTGATGGCCTCGGGCGGCATCTATTCGGCGATGTTCGGCGCGCAGAGGGCTTGGTATAGGCAGGGCGGGGAGGGGGTGGGCGGGGATGCCTAAAAAAGACAGGACGGGTAAGGCGGAGGAGAAGAAGCCCGCCTACGAAATAAAGTTCGGGGACAGGACGGCCGCGTTCGAGAGGGACATCCTGAGGGAGAACCCACCGAGGCTGTCGTACCTGACGCGCCTCTTCCGCTACGTCTTCTCGTCAGCGAGGCTCATGTGCGGCATCTTCCTGGGCCTGGCGATCGTCCTGAGCGTCATGCAGCCGATCACGGCCTTCATATGGGGGCGGTACATCGACGGAGCCGACGCGTACGCGGCCGAGGCGGACCGGCAGACGGCGCAATTGGCGTCTTTGGTGATATTGGCCTTGTTCTATTGGGCCATCGACTTCCTGGGCAAGATGATAAACCGCTACCTCTACGGGGGCGAGGACATAGAGCGGCTCAGCAGGGTGCAGGACCACCGGCTGCAGGAGAGGTTCCAGGCGAGGCTGTTCAGGAAGATATCGCGTCTGTACCCGGACTACATGGAGGTCCCGAAGATCAACGACATCATAGGCCGCAGCTTCGACTCGATGGGCGGCGAGTGGAGCTCCCTGCAGAGGGGCGTGATCATAGAGGGGTACGTGATCATCGCGAAGGCCGTCTCCGTCGCCATGGTCGCCGCGTCGCTGTACATCTTCCACCCGCTTCTGTGCCTCATCGTCCTGGCCGCCCCGATACCCACGCTATACACGACGTACGTAGGTAATAAGCTGAATTTCAAGTTTACCCGGGACAACGGGAAGATCCTGCGGGAGGCGGGGTACTATCAGGGCGTAATGTTGGGCGGGTCCGCGAAGGAGGTGAAGGCGCTCAACCTGTTCGACTTCTTCTTCGCGAAGTGGAAGGCGCTTGCGGACGATTACGTGATAAAGGAAAAGAAAAATCTGATGAGGGTGTTCATCCTCGGGGCGGCGAGCGGCTTCATGTCGAACATCGCCGGCATCGCGGCGAACGTGTTTGCGATCGTCCTCCTGACCCAGGGAAGGATTTCGGTCGGCGCGCTGGGCGCGGTCCTCGCCCTGATCGGCACGCTAATGGGCAGCACGTCGCAGCTATTCGGCTCGATCGCCGGCTTCATATCGAAGAAGAACGAGTCGGCGCAGTTCTTTGAATTCATAGACTTGAAGGAGCAGGTCATGGGCGGGGACGACGGCGGCGCGGGGAAGGCGACGGCCTCGGCGCCGGGTTCTGCTGAAAATTCGGCTACGGCATCGTTGCCTAGCCTAGCTCCGGGCTCAGCGTCAGGCTCTGCGACGGATTCGACTACGGCCTCGGTTTCGGCCTCGGATCCTGGCCCTGCGGTCATCGAGGCGATCGACGTTTCATACCGCTATCCGCTGACCGACGAATACCGCATAAGGAACGTGAGCTTCCGCCTGCGCAAAGGGGAGAAGGTCGCATTCGTCGGGGAGAACGGCGCCGGGAAGACGACGTTCGTAAAGCTCCTTACCGGGCTGCTGCAACCGGCGGAGGGTAAGGTCGTCTTATACGGGGCGGACGCGGGTGGCATGGACCCCGCGGTCAGGTACGGCTCCATGTCTTGCGTGATGCAGGAGCCCGCCAGGTTCAACACGTTCACCGTCGCGGACAACGTTTTTATGGGGGACGTAGGCAAGGGGCGCGACGAGGCGCGGATCGACGGGGCCTTGGCATTCGCGGGGTTTGAGGGGGCGGACAGGGAGGCCGAGCTGGGCAAGGACATAGGCGGCACCGACCTCTCCGGCGGCCAGTGGCAAAAGCTCGCCATTGCGCGGGCGCACTACCGCGAGCGCGGCTTCATCGTGCTGGACGAGCCGACGAGCAATCTGGACCCGATCGCCGAGGCCGAGGTCTTCAAAAAGTATATAGCCATGTCGGAGGGGAAGACGGTCATCATGGTCACGCACAGGATAAGCGTCGCGTCCCTGGCCGACAGGGTCGTCGTCTTCAAGGACGGGGGGATCGCCGAGGATGGGACCCACGATGGGCTGCTCGAGGGCGGCGGCGAGTACGCGCGTCTCTACTCCACCCAGGCGCAGTGGTACGACAGGTGAAGGCCGCGGCGTGACATAATAAATGCACGAAAATTATACCTAGTTTGATGCCCAGGTCGACTATGCCGCCACTTCTTTATAGTCTTTGCATTTTTTCGATGAATCGTATATATTAATCGCATGGTAGGAATAATCGGATTATTACTACCATCCGCGAGAGGAGTGGCCAACGTGAACGTACCCATCATTGACAACGCGAAAGTACTCCCCAAAGGACAGATCACAATACCCAAAGACATCCGCGATCAATTGCGGATCAATGTCGGGGATCGCCTAACCCTTATCTGCCGTGACAACAGCCTTGTTCTGATGAACTCGGCTACCTTTGCGTTGAAAGAGTTTCAAGAAGCGATGAAAGGCGAAGCCGAGCGCGTTGGTTGGAAATCGGACGATGATGTTGCCGAGCACATCATGCAAATGCGCCGTGAGGAAGAGGCATGAGGTGCTGCATCGATACCAACATTCTGATATCAGCGGGTTTGTTCCCCGGTAGTGTGCCTGCGCTTGCTTTAAGCAAAGCCATGTCGCCGCCGAATACGGCGATCGTATGTGATTATTCGATAGACGAGGCGCATCGGGTCATACACCAGAAATTTCCAAGCAAGGCCAACGATCTCGATATGTTCATCCGTCGTATCCTGTTCACGGTGGAACCCGTATCCACGCCGGTAAGTTTACACGACAGCGAAAACGCAATCCGCGACATTATTGACCGCCCGATCCTCCGGGCCGCCATCAAAGCGGGCGCGGACATCCTGCTGACCGGCGACAAGGACTTCACGGAGAGTTCGGTGGTAAATCCCAAAATCATGACAGCGGCGCAGTTCATATCACATCGGGAATGAGGGCTCATCGTGCTGGACGAGCCGACGAACAATCTGGACCCGATCACCGAGGATGGGACCCACGATGGGTTGCTCGAGGGCGGCGGCGAGTACGCGCGTCTCTACTCCACCCAGGCGCAGTGGTACGACAGGTGAAGCGGGTTTAATAAATGTCGGCGTGCGTACCGGTGCGCGAAAGCATGAGCCTTAATTTATCGACTTCGACTCTATATATCAGAACCCAATCATCGGCAATATGGCAGCTCCTGTATCCGCCCCATCCCCCCTTAAGAGGATGGTCACGGTGACGTGGCCCAAGCGGTTCTTGCCTCAGTAAACTCATTATGACCGCTTCGAGCCTAGGGATGTCATACCCTCTACGCTTTAATAAACCATAGTCACGCTTAAATTGATTAGATAGCGCGGGCTTAAGCATCTAGCCATTCCTTCGCCTGTTCCCAGGATTCAAAGGATTTATACTCGCCGTCGGAAGGTGGTTCGCCAAGCGGCTCGGCGATCACCTCGGCGATGGGGAGCCGCCTTTGTATGACCGATTGGGTCAAAAAAAGGTTTACCGCCGATGAAAGCGTCAAGCCCATTTCCTTGTATAAGGCGTCGGCTTCTTTTTTAATTCGGGCGTCGATACGGATATTATAAGTCGCATTGCGATTCATTAAATCACCTCATGGACGGTTTACCACAAACCCACCGCATTGTAAACAATTTATAATTAAACGCTATCGTACGACAGGTGAGGGCCGCGGCGTGGTATGATAAAGGATAATTGGCAGACTTTGGTAGGAGGCATTAACATGCGTTGCCTGGGATGCGGCGCGGAGCTGGGCGAAGGCGCCAGGTTCTGCGAGGCCTGCGGGGCGCAGACCGTGACGGAGCAGGAGGCCGTAAGGGCGCGGAGGGAGCGGGACGCAAACGCCCATGCGGATAGGGGCGTAGGCGGATCCGTCTGGATCACCGTGGCCATGGCGGCCTTCGCCCTTGCCTTCGCCGCCTTCATCGGATTCGATGAAGGGGAGGCGAGGGTGGCGACGGTCACGGCCATTATGTTCGCGGCCGTCATGACCGGTTTCAAGTGGCTTTTCGAGGTCAGGGCCCAAATACGCCGTAAAGCGAGGCGACCGGGCGGGGGGTGAGGGGACGTGGCCGCATTGGCCTGCGAGAGGTGCGGGGCGCCGCTCCGCGAGGGCGCGAGGTTCTGCCCGGAATGCGGGGTCTCAGTCTTCGGGGCCGCGGTGCCTTTAGCCGGCGAATATGCCTATGAAACCATGGAAAGGCTGTTTCCGCTTAGGGCGGCCATCCCGCTCCTCATCATATGGCTCGTATTTTCCGCGATCGGCGTGCTGGCCGCGCTGGGTTCCGGCTTCTGGTATGTCGGGGCCATCATAAGCGGGATCATCCTTATCGCCATCCTGGTCGTGATGTGGGCGAACAAGGGCAGACGCGGCAAATGGGGCAAGGATCGGACGATGTGGGTCCTCACGCCGGAAGGGTACGCCACCGGCTACCCGCCCGACGTGGCGAGGCGAGTCGCGGGCATCGGGGCGGCGGGAGCGATAGGCGGCGCGAGGATAGGGAACGTGGGCGTCTCGTTCATGGGGGCGGGCATGGCGGCGGAGAACTTCGGGACGGCCATCCACGGACTGCCCGTCATGCCGTGGGCGGCGTTCAT
>WRCU01000127.1 GCA_009783805.1 Oscillospiraceae bacterium | reverse complement strand
GGGGAGCCCAAGGGCGTCTGCGTGAGCCATGGCGCGCTGTCGTGCTTCATCGAATCATTCACGGGGACGCTGGGGATAGGCCCCGAGGACGTGATGGCGAACCAGGCGCCGCTGGACTTCGACGTGTCGGTGAAGGACATATACTCGGCCTTGAAGGTGGGCGCCAAGGTCTGCCTGATGCCGCGGTCATCGTTCCTGATCCCGTCGAGGGCCGTGGGGATACTGACGGACAGCCGCGTGACCACGCTCATATGGGCGGTATCCGCCCTCTGCGTGCTGGCGAACACGAAAGCCTTGTCGCCGGCGGCGCCCGCGTCGATCAAGAAGGTGATGTTCTCCGGCGAGGTGATGCCCATCAGGCAACTCAACTACTGGAAGTCGCTGCTGCCGGACGCGATGTTCGTGAACCTCTACGGCCCCACGGAGGTCACGTGCAACTGCATGTACTACGTCCTGGACAGGCATTTTTCCGACGCGGAGACGCTGCCGCTCGGAAAGGCCTTCCCGCACGCGGGCGTATCGGTGCTCAAGGAAGGCGGCGTGCCCGCCCGCGCGGGTGAGGTCGGCGAGATCCACGTAAGGGGGCCGAGCCTGGCCTTGGGGTATTATAGGAACCCGGCGCAAACCGCGGCCTCGTTCGTGCAGAACCCGCTCAACGATCGGTACCCGGAAACCGTCTACAAGACGGGGGACCTGGCGAGGGTGCTCCCAAACGGCGACTTGGCCTTCGCCTCGCGGACGGACTCACAGATCAAGCATTTGGGGCATAGGGTGGAGCTCCCCGAGATAGAGGCGGCCGTGGGCTCGCTGGAAGGGATCGCGGCAGCCGCCTGCCTGTACGACGCGCCGAAGGGCAGGATCGTCCTCGTGTATGAGGGGGAGGGGGTCGGCGGCTCAGACATATTGAGGGGGATAAGGCCCATCCTGCCTAAACCCATGCACCCGCAGGCGTTCGTCAGGGTGGCGGCGATGCCCTACACCAGGAACGGCAAGATAGACCGGGCCAGGCTGAAGTCGGAGCATCTGGATGGGGAAGGTTGATACGTTCGAGCGGTACGAGGGGCTGACCGGACCGTGGCGCTCAGGCGGCCGCGAGTCGAACCTATGCCTGCTCCCCGCGACCGCTGAAGGGTATATAAAGGAAGGCAGGATGCGCGGCGTCGGAATCGGGGACGGCGGGACGGCGCTGCTCGTGGACATGGGCGGGTTCTATAAGCTGTACCTGTCCGTGGGTCCGGGGCGCGGCGCGTCGGTACCGCCCATCGGGGCCACGGTGGTGGCCGATGTGATGTACGTCGAGGGAAGAGCGTTCCCCGACTTGATCGGTGAGGCGCTCACGATGAGCGGGTTCGTGAGGGTGCCGCCGTTCAAGCTCCATGCCATGGGCGCACAGGACGCCCCGGCCGCGCGCGCGCCCGGCGCGCCCGGCTATAGGTTGGAGCCGATGGCCGACCGGATGGTCATGCAGGCCCTGGCGCTCGTGACGGACGCCTTCGGCGGGCGCGCCGAGCATGAGCCGCCGGACCGCGCGGGGATGGGGAGGGCTTGCGGCGAGGGCCGCGGCGTGTGCCTCATAGGGCCGGACGGCCGGGTCTGCGGATATTGCGGTTGGGAATATGAGGGGGGGCGGGCGGCGTGCGTTATACGCCACGTCGTCATGGCGCCGGGCGAAAGGGGCAGGGGGTTGGCGCGCAGTCTATTGGCCGGAGCGGTTGTGGGCGCGGGGGCGCGCTCATATAGGTCGTGGGTCGCCGAGGGCAACGCGGCGAGCGAGCGCTTGCATGAAAGCGTGGGCTTCAAGGGCGGCGCCAGGCGCCTGGTGAAATACGTCCGCCACGGGGCGGGCGGACTCGCATGACGATCACGTCGCTCGCCTACATCGCCTTCGTGGCCGCCGCCGCAATCGCCTACTACCTGCTGACGCCCCGCAGGTTCCAATGGGCGACGCTGCTCGTCGCAAGCCTCGCCTTCTACTTGCTTGCCGGGGGCGTGGGGCTCCTAGGCTACGTAGCCTTCACGACCACCACGGTATACGCCTGCGCACGCCTCCTGGTAAGGGCCAAGGGGAAGCCTGGGCGAAAGGCGCTGATCGCCGCCACATTGGCCGGCAACTTCGGCGTCCTGGCTTTCTTCAAATGGTGGGGCACGGCCGCGGCCGCGGCGAACGCCGTCCTGGGCGCGCTCGGCGCCGCGCCGCTCCTCGCCCCGCATGGCCTTATCCTGCCTTTGGGCATATCGTTCTACACGTTCCAGGCCGCCGGCTACCTCATCGACGTCTACCGCGGAAGCGCGGAACCCGAAAGGAACTACGCGCGGCTCGCGTTGTTCGTCTCGTTCTTCCCGCAGCTGGTGCAGGGACCCATAAGCAGACACAGCCAACTGGCCGGGCAGCTCTACATGGCGAGGGCGTTCGACTACGGGCGCTTCAGGATGGGGTGCCAGCTGGCCTTATGGGGGGCCTTCAAGAAGCTCGTGGTCGCGGATCGCCTGATACTGGCCGTGGACGCCGTCTTCGGCGGGAGCTACGGGCATAAGGGCGCCTACGTCGTGATAGGGCTGGCTGCCAGCTCGCTGCAGATATACGCGGACTTCTCCGGTGGGGTGGACATAGCGCGCGGGGTCGCCCAAATTTTCGGCGTCACTATGCCCGAGAACTTCAGGAGGCCGTTCTTCGCGGTCTCGCTCCCGGAGTATTGGCGCCGTTGGCACATCACGCTGCAGAATTGGTGGCGTGACTACGTCTATTATCCCCTTGCGCTGTCCAGGCCCATCTCGCGCCTGGCGTCCTCCCTACGCAGGAAGGGGTACCCGGCGCTCGGCAAGGCGGCGTCCGTCTACCTTTGCGTGAACGTGGTCAGGGTGGTCAACGCGATGTGGCACGGCGCCAGTCCCAAGTACCTGGCGTATGGGTTCTACCACGGCATCCTCATCGTGCTGGGCATGGTCGCCGCCCCATATCTGAAGAGGCTTGCCTCCGCCCTGCGCGTCAACGTGGGTTGCCATTCGTGGAAGGCGTTCCAAATGGTCAGGACCTTCGCGCTGGTCGTGATCGGGCGGTCCTTCCTGTGCGCGGACGGCTTCCTCGCGGGCTTGGGGGCCATGGGGAGGGCCGCGGCTTTCGCCGGGGCGCCCATCCCCATCGGGGACGGGGCCGCGGCCTATGGCCTTTCGGCCATGGACGTCCGCATACTGGCCGCCTCGCTGGCGTTGATGCTCGCGGTCGGGGTCGCGCAGGAAAGGGGCGTCAAGGTCAGGGAATGGCTGGGCAGGCAGAACATGGCGTTCCAATGGGCGGTCACCCTGGCCGCTATGCTGGCGACGCTCATATGGGGCAGGTACGGGTACGGCCATTCGGGGGCGGATTTCGTGTACATGGGGTTCTAGGCCGCCGTTGCGGGAGGGTGAGGCATGGTGAGGAACGCGGTGAGGTTCGTCTCGTTCATGGCGCTGTTCGCGGCGGCCTTCCTTGCCCTGCAGCCCGCGTTCATCCTGAAGACCAACGACGGCGTCGCCTTCGCGCAGCTATACAACGAGCCCGAGGGCAGCCTGGACGTGATAATACTCGGCGCCAGCGGGATCAGGTCGTCCGTGCTGCCCCCCGTCCTATGGCGGGAGGCCGGGATCCGATCATACAGCCTGGCCATGTCGGCCATGAACGCCGCCGGATCGTACTACATGGCCACGGAGGCCCTGCGGATCCAAAGCCCTAGGCTGGTCATCGTGAGCGGCAAGTACCTCTTCACGCGGATCGACTTCGGCGAGGCCGAGCCGCGCCTGCGGACCGCGTTGGACCACATGAGGCTCACGCCCGGCAAGCTGGCCGCCATATGCGACGTGGCATCGAACGACGGGGGCCAGCGCGTCGTCGACTACGTGTTCCCCCTCCTGCGGTACCACGACCGCGACGACCTTACCGCGGCGGACTTCGACCTTACGTATATGAAGGCGAGGAACGCCTTGATGGGATCCTGGCTGGAGTCCGAGACCACTTCCAAGCCCCAGGAGAGGCCCGCGGGGTTCGCGGCCGGACCCACCGGGGAGCCCGCCGCCACGAGGGGCGAGTACCTGACCAGGATCATCGGGCTGTGCGAAGGCAGGGGCGTCGACGTCCTGATCGTGTACGCGCCCACCTGCGCCGTGGGCGAATGGTCGCCCGCCATGCATGAGGCCCTCCGAATATACTCCGAGGAGCGGGGGGTCGGGTTCCTGGACTTCAACGTCGCATCGGTATATGGGGAGGTCGGGCTGGACGCGGGCACGGACTTCTTCGACCCCAACCACACGAACGTGGCCGGCGGCGAGAAGGTCTCCGTCTACCTGGCGCGCTACCTATCGGACCGCTATGGCCTCGCCGACATGAGGGAAGGCCCGTATGACCCGCACTGGGACGTCGTGGTCGAGACGTTCGAGGGGCGGCTCGGGGAGCTGCGCGGCCACGTCGGCAGCCTGGGCGGCGAGGGTGGGGCGCCTTGAACATAATCCCGGACTCACGTATCATATTATAATCCGCCGTCTGGGCGCGGCCTCGCCGCGCGCCTTTCATGACGTCGAAGGGAGGTTCGCGCGTCCCCCATAGGCCGTGTAGGTCAGGGGCGTACGCGCCGTCGCCGCAATGAAGGCTTTCGTAGCGTACGGCCAGGGAAGGTGTGGGCTGACGGACATGCCGAAGCCCAGCCCCATGGAGGGCGAGGTCCTGGTCAAGGTCGGGGCCGCCTCCATATGCCACAGCGACCTGGACATAATCGACGGCAGGCGGACGCATTCCGTGCGGCTGCCCGTCGTCCTGGGGCATGAGTTCGCCGGGGTCGTGGATTCCGTCGGGCCGGGCGTCGTCGGGCTGGAGGCCGGCGCTAGGGTGGCGTGCGAGTGCATAGTCTGGTGCGGCGCCTGCAGGGCCTGCCGAAACGGTGAGACCTCCTGCTGCGAAAGTTTCGACGAGCTGGGGACCATGAGGGACGGCGGCTTCGCGGAATACGCGGCCGTCCCCGCGAGGTTGGCCCATCGCGTCCATTCCCTGGGCGACGATGAGGCCTCGAACATGGAACCCGCCGGGAACGGCTTCCACGCCGCGCTGAAGGCCTCCATCAGGGAGGGGGACGCGGTGGCGGTCATCGGGCCCGGCCCCATCGGCCTATACGCCATGCAGTTCGCGGCGGCGTACCGCCCTGGGGCGCTCATTATGGTAGGGACCCGTGCGGATAGGCTGGAGGCGGCCAAGGAGCTGGGGGCCACGCACACGGTGTTGGCCGGCGATGACGCCTATGGCCGCGTGATGGGCATCACGGGGGGCAAAGGCGTGGACCGCGTGATCCAGTGCGCCACGACGGGCGAGGCGGTCACGCTGGCGCTCAGGGTGATGGGTCCCAATTCCATCCTCGCCATGGAAGGCTACGGCGGCGGGGGGACGGTCGGCATGGACATGGATGAGTTCATAAGGAAGCCCATGCAGGTAAGGGGCGTCTCGGGGGTCAGCCACCGGC
>WRCU01000126.1 GCA_009783805.1 Oscillospiraceae bacterium | reverse complement strand
GCTGCCTCCCCATGCGATCCTATAAGTGCCCTGGGAATTGCTCATCCCGACGGAGCTCATGACGCCGTTCGGGCCGACATAGATATATAGCGGGTCCACTTCGGTGAACGTCAGGGCCGCCCGGCTTTTAGGCACCAATTCTTCCATGATGGCGTACCAACCCGGCTCGTCGGCGTAGAACTCTATCGTCCCATTATCGGATAGCTTAACCACGACATATGGTTCTACATCGATGACCATAGTCTCGATGTCCGACATTTTATGGATCGCAAACCTCATGTCATCTTTAACCGCGTCGAATTCGTCCTTATCCAGCGCTTCTTTAATCGCCTCCCCATTCAACGTCTTGTCGATAGCCACCGGCACGTTGAACGGCAGTTCACCACTATCATCGGCGAGGGCGGTGAAGCCGATGCCTTGCGAAAGCATTGAGATAAGGAATGCCGTCAATACCAGTATGCTAAGCCTCCGGCGACGCGACGATTCCGCCGCCAATCCTCGTGTTCCGATCATGTGGGTACCCTCCGGGTTTTGGCGCATGGGCATAATAAGGCCACCATGCCATATACTGGGATTATCGCACGGCGCCCTCCGCCCGTCAATGGTTTTTATTCGCTCCTGATCCGGGCATACCCCCTCCCTATGCGGTATAATCCCACCCATAACCGTAACCTACGATCACGGCGGATGCCGGCGGTCAGCGCGGGCGAACCGAGCGGCCATTACGGAGGCGATGAATATGACAGTTACGGATTCGATCAAGCTGGGGATGGAGCACGCCATAAATTTTCGGACCGGCTTAGGGCGGGGCTTTATGGGACTCCCGATATCGTACACATACGGGGGCGTGAAATATCATGGCTTGCCGAGCGGCAGCTCCGCCAGCGTCAGCCTCTCCGGGCCCGGCACATACGTGACCACGGTCACCGGCGAGGTGGGCGGCGGCCTCCGGCTCAGGGCCGAAGTGGTGGTGTACGCTGACTACCCCGCGATCGAGTGGACCGTCTATTTCACGTTCGCGGCGGGCGGATCGGGCGCGGCCGGCGAATCCGGGATCCTGGAAGGCGTCAATGCCATCGACGCCTTCATCGGCGGCGAGGGCGCGGCCTTGGAGCACAATAGCGGCGACTTCTACCACGCCGACGGCTATACGGTGGGGCTGGCCGAGCTCCCCGAAGGGGCGTCCTTCAACCAGGCCCCGAACGGGGGCCGCCCATGCGACGGGGCGTTCCCCTACCAGAGGCTGACGTTCGACGGCCATGGGGTGAACGTCTCGATAGGCTGGCCCGGCCAGTGGTCCTGCGAGTACCGCGGCGAACGGGGCGGCGTGCGCCTGAGGGCCGGGCAGCAGGTCACCCATACGGTGCTGCGGTCAGGCGAGACCTTACGCACGCCGAGGATGTCGCTCGTCTTTTTCGCCGGCGGCGCGGAGGAGGGCGCGAACGTGTGGCGCAGGTGGTACCTGGCCCACGTCCTGCCCAGCCGGATCGGGGGCAAGGTCGCGCCGGCCATGGCCTTCTGTAACAACGCGGGGGGCGAGGAGTTCCAGGAGGCGGACGAAAAGAACCAACTCGAGGCCATCGCCAGGCTGCGCACGTACACGAGGCATGGCGACGTGTGGTGGATAGACGCCGGTTGGTACCCATGCTATCGGGAGGACGGTACCAAGTCGTGGCCCATCACCGGCACTTGGAAGCCGGACCCGGCCAGGTTCCCGAACGGCTTGGCGCCCGTCGGCAAGGCGGCCGCCGAGGCGGGGATGGACTTTTTGGTATGGTTCGAGCCGGAGAGGGTCCACCCGGGCACGTGGCTGGACAAGGAGCATCCGGAGTGGCTCCTATTTAATAAAGACAACGACCCTTCCTGGGACAACAGACTGCTCAACCTGACCGACCCCGACTGCCACAGATGGCTGCGCGAGACGGTCGCGGGCCTCATCAAGGAAAGCGGGATCAAGTGCTACCGCCAGGACTTCAACTTCGAGCCCCTCATGTATTGGCGCAACAACGAGGCCGAGGACAGGCGCGGGATGCTGGAGAATTTATACGTGCAAGGCTACCTCGCCTACTGGGACTACTTGCTGCGCGAGGTCCCGGACCTCTGGATCGACTCCTGCGCGTCCGGGGGCAGGCGCAATGACCTGGAGACGATGCGCAGGTCCGTCCCCCTCCACCCGACCGACTACGGCTACGGCTACCACCACATAAACCAGTCGTACCGGCACACGCTGCACGCATGGCTCCCCTACACGCGCGGCTGGGCCACCTCATGGGACGTTGGCGGCGAGTACGTGAAGGACGTGGCGTACGCGGCCGACCTCACCCCAAACGACAACTACAAGACGGTGAACGGCTTCGGGGTCCTGTCCTTCACCGACATGGGCCAGTTCGGGAAGTCGCCCGAAATGGACGCCTACATGGACAGGATGCTGGGCGTATGGGAAAGGTACGCCGACATGGCCCTCAACTCCGACTTCTACGCCCTGACCCCCAACCACCGGTCATTCGGGGAGTGGACCGTGTTCCAGTTCGACCGGCCTGAGCGCGGGGACGGCGCGTTCCACGTGCTGCGCAATAATAAGGCCCCGCAGGATACGCTAACCGTCTATCCAAAGGGCGTCTCGGGCGACCTTACGCTGACCAACGAGGAGACGGGCGAGACTATGGTCGCGAAGGACGTGGGGGCGGCCGGGGTGACGTTCAGCCAGCCTATGCGGTCAGGCTCCATATGGTTCTATGGGAAGGCGGAGCGAGCCTGACCTAGGCGGCTTTACGTAAATCTTACGCGCCGCTTACGTAAAGATGGTGTTTTACGCGGCCTTAACCTTCATAGAATGGCCTCGCTTATATCAAATCACGAAGGAGAGCCTTCCATGAAGAAACTGCTCTTGATCCTGTCCCTCTCACTGACGCTGGCCCTTTCATTGGTCGCCTGCGGCGGCGACGACGCCCCCGACAACACGACCTCCGGCGCTTCGCCCAGCGGCACGACCGCCGACGCATCGCCCGACGGCACGACCGCCGGGAACGCCACCGACGCGACCGAATCCGCCACCGAAACGACCGATGACGCCGCCACCGACCCGGCCGACGGTTCGCCGATCAGCGACTTCGACACTGACCGCGTCATAGCCGTCAACACGCGCGAGGAAGGCAGCGGCACGCGTGACGCCTTCATCAGCATCACCGGCGTCGGTGACGACATGTACGCGGAGGCCGTGGTCGACGAGAGCACCTCGGGGATCCTCACCAAGGTGCAGAGCAACGACTACGCCATCGGGTACGTCTCGATAGGGTCGCTGAACGATAGCGTCAAGGCCCTGACCATAGACGGCGTCGTTCCTTCGCACGAGAACGTCTTCAACGGCACATATGGGATCCAGCGCCCGCTCCTGGTATGCGTCAACGCCGAGAAGGCGCAGGTCGAGCTGGTCTCGGACTTCATAGCCTTCATGCTCTCGGCCGAGGGCCAGGAGATCGTCTCGACCAGTTGGACGAAGGTCGATGAGGACGCCCCCGAATATGAGACCAAGAGCCTGTCGGGTTCGCTCAAGGTCGGCGGGTCCACCTCCGTCGAGCCTCTGATGCAGAGGCTGAGGCAGGCCTACCTAGTGCATAACCCCAACGTCACCATCGAGATCTCGGGCGGCGGCTCCGGCACCGGCATCAACGAGGCGACCAGCGGAGTCATCGACATCGGCATGTCGAGCCGTGCGCTGAGGGACAATGAGAAAGAGGCCCTGACCCCCACGGATATAGCCCTGGACGGCGTCGCGGTCATAGTGAACCCTAATAACCCGATAGAAGGGCTGACGATCGCGCAGGTAAAGCTTATATTCACCGGCGAGATAACCAAGTGGTCGGGATTGGAATAGCCGATAATGAAAGGGCCGTGCGGAAGGTAGATGGCTAAGATAAAGGAAAGCCTGATGAGGGCCGTCTTCTTCGCGGCGGCCCTGGCCTCGGTGCTCGCGGTCGCCCTAATATGCCTGTTCCTCTTCGCACAGGGGCTGCCGTCCATGGCCCGTATAGGCTTGATCGACTTCCTGACGGGGCAGCGTTGGGCCCCCAGGGCCTCCGAGCCTTCGTTCGGGATCCTGCCGATGATACTCGGCAGCGTGTACGTGACAGCGGGCGCCATAGCGATAGGTGTGCCGATCGGCGTGCTGACCGCGGTCTTCATGGCGCGGATGTGCCCTAAGTGGCTGTATAAGGTCCTGAAGCCGGCGATCAGCCTGATGGCGGGCATACCGTCCGTGATCTACGGCTTCTTCGGCATGATGGTGCTGGTTCCCGCCATATTCGACCTGTTCGGTAAGAGGTTCGACATCATGAGCGGCGACACCATGCTCGCCGCCTCGATATTGCTGGGCATAATGATCCTGCCGACCGTCATAAGCATCGCGGAGACCAACATACGCGCGGTCCCGCAGGAGGTCTACGAAGGGGCGATAGCCCTGGGCGCAAGCCACGAGAGGGCCGTGTTCAAGGTCGTGCTGCCCGCCGCGAGGTCGGGCGTGATGGCCGCGGTGGTCCTGGGCGTGGGGCGCGCCATAGGGGAGACGATGGCGGTCAGGATGGTGGCGGGCAACCAGGCCGTCCTGAGGATGCCGAACGAATATTTGAAGGGCGTCCGCACGCTCACCACCAACATAATCATGGAGATGGGCTACGTCGAGCACGGCAGCCTGCACTTCGGGGCCCTCATAGCCACCGGCGTCGTCCTCTTCGTCTTCGTCCTGATGATCAACATGCTTTTCTCCGCCCTCAACCAAGGGAGGAAGGAAAGGGGGCCCAAGAGGTCACGCCCGGTCAAGGGTGGGGCCACGGGATGACGATCCGATCCGCCAAGCCGTTTGGGAGGCCATCGATAAAGTCGGTCGGCATGTCCGTGATCAAGTCCGTCAGGCGGAGGAAGCCCTCGGATTGGCTGCGCCTCTCGGCGGTTTGGGGGGCCGCGGCGGCCACGGTTTCCTTGCTGGCGTACATAGTCGGGTTCATCGTGGTCAAGGGCGTGCCGCACATAAGGCCCTCGCTCTTCGCCGCGGAGTACACGGTCGAGAACCAGTCGCTGTACCCCGCCCTCGTGACCACGGTCATCATGGTGGGCCTGACACTGGCCATCGCGGTCCCGCTCGGCATGGCCACGGCGGTCTACCTGGTCGAGTACGCGCGCCGCGGAGGCAGGCTGGTCAGGGTGATACGGGTGACGGCGGAGACCTTGGCCGGCATCCCGTCTATAGTGTACGGCCTGTTCGGCTACATATTCTTCGCGACCTGGCTGGGCCTGGGGAAGTCGATCCTCACGGGCTGCCTGACGCTGTCCATCATGATCCTCCCGCTCATTATGCGGACCACTGAGGAAAGCCTGAAGTCCGTCCCAGACGGGTACCGCGAAGGCTCGTTCAGCCTGGGCGCGGGCAGGCTGCGCACGGTATGGAGGGTGACGCTCCCTTCGGCCGCCCCCGGCATCTTCGCCGGCGTG
>WRCU01000125.1 GCA_009783805.1 Oscillospiraceae bacterium | reverse complement strand
CTGTACTTCTTTATCGAGGTATATGACACCACGCCGGGTCTAGATGGCGACTGCGTAGAGATCTTCATCGACTGGACCGCGGCGGCCAACGGCGACATGAACGCGGGCGGCACCGCGGCCACGCCTTACTGGCAAGTGGCGGTGCGCTTCGACGGCTCCTTGGGCGGCGCCAACTGGACCGGACCGGACTGGGGCGGGGTCGCCTGGAACCATGACGCCGAGCTTGCGAAAGGCAACTTCGAGCGCGTGATAGCGCCGCTCAACGGCATAAACTTCGATGACGGATATATCATCGAAATTAAGGTCAACGCACCCGCCGGAGTCGTGCTGGACGAAGGCAAGACAGTGCCGATAGACTTCCAGATCTGCGACAACATGGGCGTCGCGGGCGACCGCGACGGGCGCACGTTCCTATCGCCCAGCAAAAATAACGACAACCAATGGAAGAACCCGAGCGCATGCATGGGCGTCCTCATATTAAGCCCTGCGGCGGTGGTGGACCCGTACGCCAAGCTGACGGCCAATGGTGTTGAAATCAAAGTAGACGGCAAGCTCGACGAAGGCTACGGCGGGCCGCTATCGATCGGCTCACCCATGGATTACAGCCTGCCGGGCGCGGCCACGGGCAAGGCTTGGGTCGCGTGGAGCGAAATAAAGAACACGCTGTTCTTCTACATCGAGGTATATGACACGACACCCGGGCTGGATGGCGACTGCGTCGAGATCTTCATCGACTGGGCCGCGGCCCAGAACGGCGACATGAACGCGGGCGGCACCGCGGCCACGCCTTACTGGCAGGTGGCGGTACGCTTCGACGGCTCCTTGGGCGGCGCCAACTGGACCGGACCGGATTGGGGCGGGGTCGCCTGGAACCATGACACCGAGCTTGCGAAAGGCAACTTCGAGCGCGTCATAGCGCCGCTCAACGGCATAAACTTCGATGACGGATATATTATCGAGATCCAGATCAACGCCCCCGCCGGAGTCGTGCTGGAGGAAGGCAAGATAGTGCCGATAGACTTCCAGATCTGCGACAACATGGGCGTCACGGGCGACCGCGACGGGCGCGTCTTCCTCAAACCCAGCGATGATAACGACAACCAATGGAAGAACCCGAGCACGTGCATGGGCGTCCTGACCCTCGGGCCCGCGGCCGATCTGCCGCCGGTCTGCGGCGAATGCGGCAATGACCCCTGCACATGCCTTCCGGAGTTCGTCAAGGAGCCACCCACGATCGAGAGCAATGACTCGGACGCGGAGTTCGAGATAAACGGCATCTTCGATAGGCTAATGAGCGTATCCGTCACCATTAACGGCGTACAATATGAGTTAAAAATGGATCTAGTCGATGATAATAAATACTTATTATCGTGTGTAGAACTGTTCGGCGGCGAACCGATAGGCGAGGCGGTGAAGGGAAGCATCGTCATCACCTTATACAAGGAATTTTTAGCGACTCTCATAAACGGCGACCTCATGCTGAACGTCGAGATGGATCCCGGTGACGGCGACGATCTGATAGTGCTAAACTCGGCCACCGTCGCCATCAACAAGCCGAGGGGCGCTGTAGTGGGCCTCACGGCCAACACCGCGAGGTTCGTCAGCATCGAGGAGACCGCGAAGAACTCCAGGGTCTGGGTGCTGACGTTCAACGTAACGGTATCCTACTCGAACGGCGAGAGGGACGTCGCCAGGTACTCCGTCAACCTAAGCGGCAACAACGCTAACCTCGATGGGGAGTATAGGTTCGGAAACGGCCATGACCTCGCGGGGTACAGGCTGGTCTACGACATCAAGGGCAACGGTTCCAACATCAAGGACTTCAGGATCGTGAAATGATCGAATGCCTGACGCCGGTCAACGGCGCAGACGTTCGGATATAGGCGCATCTAGGCTAGCGAAGGGGGCCCCGGCGACGGGGTCCCCTTTAATTTCGATCATCAGGCGTCCGGCTGGGGTCGGCATGCCGCAAAGCATCATTGCCCGTCCCATGGTAGTACAAAGGTCAGAATCGTAGGGCGGCGGCTTGATATAAGCGGGGAAACGCCGACCTACAGCCCCGCGCGCCTTCGGAAAAGGCAGAGCCACTGCACGTACATCGTGTCACCCGTCCTGCGGCCGTCGGCCCCGACGCACCCCGCCGTCGATCGCCGCGCCGTCAAATGTACGCGCCCCGACAGCCTGCCCCTGATGAACGCCCTATAGGCCCCCATGTGCCTCATCGGTATGTCAGGCGTCCGCTTGAGCCTTAGGTGCAGAAGGACCACATCGACGCTGGGCATCGGGTGGAAGTCCCCGCGCCGGAAGCGGTAGGTTATCCTCACGTCGTAGATGGGCTTTAATAAAAGGGAGCAGACGCCCTCCCGCGGCAGGCCCATGAAGCGCATGGCGGCGCCCCTCTCCATGAAGAGCCAAGCTTCATCGGGCGGATTGGGCGACTCGGTCAGCCGCCTCACGATATCGGTCGTCCGTGAGAACGGGATGTTTGAAAATACCTTATAGCCGGATTCCGCGGGCAGGCCCCATCCGAAGAAATCGCAGTGGTGGAGCCGGAGGTTCCCGTGGCCGCCGAGCCTTTCCATGCATCTGGCGTACATGGCCCCGTCGGCCTCGACGGCGGTGACCGTGCCCGCGCGGAGGAGGAGGGCCTCCGTCAGATGGCCCTTGCCTGGGCCGATCTCCACGACGTGGTCGTCACCGTTTATGGAAGTCAGATTGATGACCCTGTCTATCGTCCGACGGCTGGTGATCAGGTTCTGTGAGACCCACAAGGGTGGGGTAGGCAGCTTATATATGGTTTTGGGCAAAGAAAAAGCACCTCTCCTCGATTCGGATGGCCATCGATAGGAGCGCGCGGTAAGGCGGCTATGCTGCCCGCCTTAACTGACGCCTTCCTAACGGATCCGAATGTAGCCGATCATCGGTGCTGCTTGCCCCCCATATAATTATTGTTGCGATTAAGCGCAATCAGAATTATAGTGCCAAACCGCGGATTGTCAAGCCGTTTCCCCGATCGATCCGCGCCGCGGCGGACGCCCCGCCCCCCCCTATCGCCTCGATGCGCCGACCCCCGGCGGGCTCACATGACGGAATTCGCCCTCACCACGCGCACCGCCTCGGCCGCCTCCTCCACCGTGTCCACGTTCACCATGACCGCGACGCGCCCCTGCCGCATCTGGCCGATGCGCGCCTTCAGGTCCGCTAGGGTGCAGCGTATCTGCAGCGGGGTGGTGAGGGAAAGTTCCAAGAACTCGTCGAGGCGGTCGACGGGCCTGGGGCACTTCGGGTCCCAGCTGATCTCGATGAAGCGTACGCCGGAAAGCCGCGAGATCTCCCCGTGGACGTGCCATCCCTTTGCGTGGTGGTGGATGTACGCCCCGCCCATCCCGTCTATGGCGCGCTGGGTCTGCGGTCCGTAGAATCGGCGGTAGACCTCGGGGGAGCAGAGGTCGGCCGCGTCCTCAGACATGAACATCCCTCCCCCCGGCATCCAGAGGCCGGCGGCGCAGAACCCCCCGAAGGGGGCCAGCGTGAGCGGCGAAAGCTCCTTATATAAGGCCACGTTAGCGTCGGCGCAGACGGCGAGCAGCCGTTCGGCCATCGCCGGCTCGTCGTGCAGGTCGTAGAACAAATCGTTCCCGCGGAGGGCGTTGGCCATGTCGCAGGGGGCGAACGCCGAGAGCATCCCCACGCAGTAGTCGCCGTCGCACAGCTCCCCGGCCCGCTCCATGAACCGCCGCATATAGCCGACCCACGCGTTTCCGGGATCGAACCTCAGATTATTAAGGTCATCCCACCCATGCACCACGGGGTGGACCCAATTCGTGTCCAGGCCCGGGATCACCTCGGCGCCGGACAGGAAGACGCTCCCCAGGGCTATCCCGTAGCCCGGCGAGGCGCAGGGGATATAGTCGCACCCTACGCCGTCCATCTGGCGCGCGTAGTGCCTGATGAACGAGACCGTCCCCTCCGCCGCCTTTTCGGCGTCCGGGAAACGGCCCTCCGCGGGCGGCCTGCGCCCCCTGTCGTTCGGCTCGAAGGGCGGCGGCGCCTTGAAGGTGTATGGGGGGACGGTGACCAGGACCATCCCCGGCTCAGGGCTTTCGTGGAACCTGCGGTACCTTTCGGCCTTCCCCTCGATCTCGGTCGTGAATGACATAGGCGCGCACCCCCACCGCTAAATATGACATGCATCATGCATCACGGCGGCCGCCGTTCCCGTGGCCGTCGGCCCGCGCGGCTTCCCGCCGAAGTTTTGGGACCTAGAATTCGATTATAATTATGCGCATGCGGTTCGCAATGCGGCGCGATGGGAGGCGGGGTGCGATATGGGTCTATTATCGTCGGAGCTTCAAAGGAGGGGCGTGCCCTCCGCCCTAAGCGCGGCTGGGGCCTGGGACGCGGCGAGGAGGGCGGAGGCTCTGCGGATCATGGCCGGGCGCGTCTTCGGGAGGATCCCGCCGGAGCCCGTCGAGGTGGGGTACACGGAAAGGGCCTTCGGCGAGTGCGAACTCGAGGCGGGCACATACGCCGATGAGACGCATGCGTACATCAAGGCCGGGGAGGGCGTATCGTTCAGGAAGGTTGCGGTCACGTGCCGCCTCCCCGAAGGCGGCTACCCTGGCCTGGCCATGTACGGCGGCCCGGACGGGTCCTTCTCGTTCGACGTGATGTGCCTCGCGCCCAAGCTGGGGATCGGGGAGAAGGCGATGGCCGTCGTCGCGATCACGGGGCAGGACCCGCTCGACTCGCCGGCGCTGCCGATAAAGTACGTCATCGGCAGGAAGATGGCGGTATTCGCCTTCAGGTACAGGCACATCGTCAACGACTACCCCGAGAAGGGCAACCCTAAAGGCTGCCACCCGCGCTTCGACGACACGGGCCTGGACAGGCTCTACTACGGGGACCACAGGCTGAGGGACGACCCGCGCTCGCGGCGGGGGGACGACCCGGGGACGATCGCCTTCTGGGCATGGGGCGCGTCCAGGGCAATGGACTACGTGCAGACCCAAGGATCGTATGTTGACCTCTCGAAGGTGGCCGTATCCGGGCACTCGAGGCTCGGCAAGACCGCGGCCTACGCCGGGGCGAACGATGAGCGTTTCGGGTACGTGATGAGCAACGCGTCGGGGGCCGGCGGGGCCACGCTGTCCAAGGGGGCCGTAAAGGAGGACCTAGGGACGATGGCCGGCTGGCCGATCCAGTGGTTCTGCGAAAACCTGAGGGAAAGCCACGGCAGCCCGGACTTCGACATGCACTTCCTCCTTTCGTGCATAGCCCCGAGGAGGCTGTACGTCGCGAACTCCGACGGCGACGTCTACTGTGACCAAGACTCCGGGTACCTTGCGTGCGTGGCCGCGAGCGAGGCCTATGAGGCCATGGGGTTGAAAGGCTTCACGCATCCGGACAGGATGCCGGCCACGGGGGACAGATTCCACGAAGGGGACATAGGCTACCACCTCAGGGCGGGGGGCCACTCATACCTCACCGAGGACTGGGGGGGCCTCATCGACTTCATGGCCCGGGACTGACGGCCGCGGGATGCGGGAAGCTGGGCGG
>WRCU01000124.1 GCA_009783805.1 Oscillospiraceae bacterium | reverse complement strand
CAATGGTGAGCGACGCGGGGGCGGTGGGGTCGGCCGTCAGGGAGGCCTTGGCGGCCAATCCCAGGTCAGTGGCCGAGTATAGGGGCGGTAACGGGAAGGCGCTCGGGTTCTTGATGGGCCAGGCCATGCGGGCCCTGGGCGGGAAGGCCGACCCCGGCTCCGTTTCGAAGGCCCTCAAGGACGCCCTAGGCTAAGCCCGGGCGGCTATGGGACGCTCGGTCAATCGAACAGGAACGCGTTGACGTAGGCGTCGAGCGCCCCCTGGCAGTCGCTCACGGCCTCGGCGCTTGCGGCTTCGGGCAGATGGTCCTTAAAGGCCGAGGCGAACGCCTCGCCGAAGCTCCAGACCAAGTTCATGTACCCGCCGTCGGCGGCCCATCCCAATCCTAGCCGATACAGCTCGTCCGAACCGCCGTAAACCATGTCCGTGACATTTTTCCTGCGTCTTTCATGGTCTTCCCCATCGGAAAGGGCCCATCCTATGTATGCGGCGGCTGCGCCCGGATATCCGCAACCCGATATGATGACGTAGCAAAGCTCATCGCCGTAGTGGCCCTTCCACCCCCCGGCCTTGCGCGAGCCCGCGGCGTCCGGCCCATCAGGGGCGCATATGAACGCGAGGTCTATCCCATTGATCTCATTTTTAGCTTTAATATTGTTATGAAAGATCTCTCCTGTCTGCTCGAGTATCATAAAGACCTCCCCACCGGAGAACCCTTGCGCGTTCATGTAGGCGTCATTGAAGACTTTTTCCGTGAAGTACCATACGGCCTTAGGGTCCATGGATACGTCATACGCCATGCTCCCGCCGACATATACCCCTTTAAGGACCCCATGTCTCTCCGTCAGGTCCACCAAGAACCTATACGTACTATCGAACCGATAATCCACCGTATATGCGTACCTGCCGTCCGGTCCCAAACTCACGAATTCGACCCCGTTCGCCGCCATGAAGGCCGTCTCATGTTGGATCCCACCCCACATCGGGTCATAATCCGCATAACTGGGGTCATCCTTGATCGTTAATAATAATCCTAGGAAAGCGTCCCAATCCCATCCGCCGACCATATGCAAATCAATCGGGTCATTGACCCCCATCTTGGAAACCATACCTCTGTCATACCATATGGCCGTCCTCGGATAGGTCGGCTCCATGAATCCATACGTATCCTCGCCTATCTGAAAGGGGACTATATAGTCGTTCATCAAACCTTGATACTCCGTCAGAGGGATTATAAGCCCATTGCGCGCCAAAAAACCCATCTCCCAGCTCGGGACCAACGCCACGTCGGGCGCCATCCCGGATAGGATTTGGGCGCGCTTGCCGATAGTGCTCAGATGCTTGTTATATGGGTCTATCCATGGTTTGAGCAGATCCGCGTCGGCGACCTCATGCACGGCAATCCCCGACAGGCTGGTGAACTCATCCCATGAGTCCTTTGAAGCTCGTTTATTAAAATGCATGTCGTATAAAAAATCATGGTTATATACATTGTAATAATTATGGCTGTATAGCCGCACATACTTGCCGACGTTGTCCGGGTCGCCGATCATATTGATTAAATGGCCGTTCATACCGTCATCGTTCATTATTTCGACGCATGCCGATAAAAGTACCGATATTATAATGATATATATGGTTCTTTTCATAATTACCTCATAAATGAAGCGGAGCCTTATTGGCTCCGCTTCGTTTATTAATTAATAATAATTGCATACTCCTTGCACAGGATAGCAATTCGAATTCGTATGGTATTCCGTATGTTCATGACTCCCACCAACGGAATGCATTTGACCAGCATCGCAAAATCCGCCATGACTATAAATAGTGACTGTTACCGTACAAGCGCCAAAGTTTTTATTACAACTTTTTGTGTTTGTGCCTATATGTACTCCTGTGCATTTTAATTCAACCCAACCATTATTACATATAGGACATCGTACCCGTACAGCTTCATCTTCATGCTCTTCGATTGGGTCAGCAATAACCGGCAAAACAGACATCATTGATAAAGTAAAAACCAGTAACAATAAAAATAACTTTTTCATTTCGATGCTTCCTTTAACATAGTGTGTTTCACTATATTTATCGGAAGCAATTAATATAAATATTATATATATACATATTACATTTATGTAGAATAATTTATCCTATTTACATTATTTATTTTTTCGATCACAATATCTCCCGGACGAGGCCGTCGGGGTCCTTCGGCGACAAGTACGATATGGGGACGTCCAGGACGGTCTTGACGCCGAGGATGCCCTCCCGGCACATGCGGGCCGCCGCCCGGGCGTAGGCCACGATTACGCTGGCGGTGAACTCGGGGTTGCTGTCCATTTTTAGGGACAGGTTCATCAAGTGCCTGTTGCCGCCCGTGTCGCCGCTCCTTATGGACTGGCCCGCGTGCGGGATGCCCCCGTGCTCCGCCCTCAGCGTCTCGTCCGAGACGAACCTCACGGTCGTCTCATAGCCGGAGAAGTAGTGCGGCATGCCCTTGATCTCCCGCTCGACCCTCGCGGGGTCCGCGCCCTCCCTGAGGGAGACATAGCACAGCCTCGTATGCCTCTGCGCCGCCGAGAGCCTGGGGTTCGTCCCCCCCATCGCCAGCGCCACGGCCTCCTCCGACGGGACCGTGTACTGCACGGCGCCGGCCACGCCCTCGATCCCCCTGATGGCCTCCGAGTGGCCCTGCGAGACGCCGTACCCCCAGAAGGTGTAGTCCTCGCCGCTGGGCAGCACCGCGCCCGAGAGCGCGCGCATGAGGGAGAACAGGCCGGGGTCCCACCCGGCCGCTATGACGGACGTGGTGGACTTCACCGCCTTCCTCATGGACCCGAGGTAGCCCATCATCTCCGTGTGGTTGTCGTAGCTGTCCACCGTGCAGAACATCGCGGCCATCGCCGGTCCCTGCTCGGGCAGGTCCTTGGCGGACCCGCCGCATAGGGCCATGACGTCGACCTTCCCGATCAGGCCCTCCGCCTCGCGCAGCGGATAAACCGCCACGGGCGCGGCGGTCACGACGTCCCTCGGGTCGCGCCTCGTCAGGACGGCGGCAAGCTCCATGTCCGGGCTCCGCCTCACTGCCTTCTCGACGCCCTTGCCTATGTTCCCGTAGCCGACGATCCCTATCCTTATGCCCATGCCCGCCCCCCCCGAAGCCGCCTATTCACCGTTTATCGACGCGCAAGGGCGCCCGCCCGACGGGGCCTGAGCGCCCTTTGCGATCCATGGCCGGCCATCCGTCACTGCCTCTCGAACACCTTGATCATCCTGTCTATGTTCTCGGCCGGCACGTCGTCGGTCACGTTCTGCGAGGGCCCCAATATGTACCCCCCGCCGGCGCCCAGCTGCCCTATCCTGTGCATTATCTCCGCCTCGACCTCGTCAGGCGTGCCCTGGGCGATGACCACCTGCTCGCTGACCCCGCCGCTGAACGTGATGTGGCGGCCGTACTCCCTCTTCATCGCCGCCGCGTCCATGGCCTCGACCTGGAACGGGTTCAGGATGTCGAAGCCCATATCGACGATGTCCGGCATAATCTCCGTCAGGTCGCCGCAGCTGTGCAGCTGCGCGTACTTCCCGCCGGCCTTTATGGCCGCCACGGCCTCTTTCAAGTAAGGCTTGAAATACTTGCGCCAATACTTGACGCCCATGATGAGCCCCTGCTGCATGCCGTAGTCGTCGTTCACGTGCACGCAGTCCACGCCGTGCCCGACGATCCCCTTAATGGTCGCCATGAAGTATTCGTGTATGCGGTCCATCATCCTGAACACGAAGGCCTCGTCCGAGGCCATGTCGGCCATGAGGTTCTCCATGCCGTACATGCCCCACAGCGTCTCGAAGTACGAGGGCCCGCTCACTATGGTGAACATGCCCTTGTTAGCCTCGGCGAATCCCGCGAGGTGCGCGTAGCGTTCCGGCGAATCCTTGTGGAACAGCTCCCGGGAGCCGAACCCCTCCTTCGTGATGCGCGCGTCGGGCAGCCTGCAGGCCACCCCGGTGGCGGCGATGAACCGGCTCACCTTCCCCATGAAGTCGGGGTCCCCGTAGAATTCCGCCGCCTTATCGAACGCGCCCTTGTTCATGGGCACGGTGAACGGCAAAAAATCCTGATCCTCGTGCCTAAGCGCCCTTAAGACCCTATCCCTCGGGCTTACCCCGCCTCCGTCCGGCATCGCGCCACCCCGCTCCCTGGATTATTATCCCCGTCATGCTTTCCTGATCACGGCCTTGCCTAGGCCGGCGTCCGTCCCGCCCCTTTGGCCCGAACCTTAACTCATCCCTCTAGCCCCAGCTTGAAGAACTCATTGGGGTTGTCGAAGAACCAGTCCTTGGCCAGCTCCTTGGCCTCATCCATGCTGAGCCAGCCGCTGTCGGCCAGCTCGGAGAGCGCTATGGCGACGTTGTCCTTCGTTATGGACAGGTACCCGACCACCCACTCGATGGCGCCCGTGTCGCCGCCGAAGGCGAAGACCTTGCTGTGCGGAACGGTCATCACGGCCCTCTTCATGAGCTCGATGCAGTACAGCGGGTCTATCTGCTGGGCCCAGCACAGGTTCAGGTAGGCGTTGGGGTAGTTCTTGCCTATGAACAGGTATTCGTCCATGTAGGGCCAATTGCCGTGGAAGAGGTCGAACATCACGTCCTGGTGGAGCTCCAGCGTCGGTATCAGGTGGGACGCGTTGGTCTTGACGATGTCGTTCCTGACCCCCGCCATGTGCCCGGTATGCAGCTGGACGGGCAGCCCGTGCCCCGCTGCCTTGCGCATCGCGTGGTGGAAGAGCCAGTCGTCCAGGGCCCGCACCCTGTCGTCCCCGAATATGTCCCTGGGGTTGAACATGAGGTCGTTGAAGGCCCTCTCCGCCTCGGCCTTCGCGGGGTAGCCGTATGCGATCGCGCGCCTGTACGCGGTCTGGTCCTTCATGCAGACGACCCCGAACTCGACGCTCTTGGCCAGGTACGCGTCGAAGGCCTCGACGTAGTCGTCCAGGCTCTTTATCGGCCTGTCGAGGAAGCGCTGCAGGTTCAGCACGTCGCCCTTGGCGTGTATGTTGTGGAACGAGGGCAGCGAGAACGCGAACCTCGTGTACTTGGAATACTCGGGCGGCTTGTCGCCGAAGTACTGCCTCATGTCGAACTGGTCGACCACCTTCGCCCTTATGTTCGAGCTTTCCATGAACCTGTCGTATACGGAGGCGTCGCGGCCCTTGAACTTCTCCTCGAAGGCCTTGAACCCCTCGAACGTGCCGACGTCGTCCACCCCCCAGCATATGCGCAGGCCTTCCTGCATGCCGCGCGCGTAGGCCGTCTTGTCCGACTTCTTATAAGTCCTGAGGAAGCGCTCGTACCTGTCCTTCAGGGTTTCGCCCTTCGTGTGGCCTTCCTCGCCGCCGGCCGATATGTAGTCCGCGTGGTAGTAGTTGCCCTTGATGAACTCCAGCGCGTCCTTGGCCTCGACGTACTTGGTGTAGTGCTCGTGCGTCTCTATCACGGGCAGGTGCTCTATGTATTCCCGCAGCTCCCCGAACCCCGTCGTGCTTGACTTGAACATGGCCTT
>WRCU01000123.1 GCA_009783805.1 Oscillospiraceae bacterium | reverse complement strand
TGCCCTGGTGCTGCGCCGGCATGCCCTGAGGCTGCGCCGGCATGTCCTGAGGCTGCGCCGGCATGCCCTGGTGCTGCGCCGGCATGCCCTGGTGCTGCGCCGGCATGCCCTGGGGCTGCGCCGGCATGCCCTGAGGCTGCGCCGGCATGCCCTGAGGCTGCGACGGCATGCCCTGAGGCTGATATGCCGCGGCGGCCAAGCCGCCCGCGGCCGCGTACCCTTGCGCCGCCGGGGCGGGCCCAGGGTACCCATACGGACCCAGGTAAGCCATATGGATAACGTTGTCGCCGCCCAAGCCCTCGCGGAGGCCGCCGAAGTCCGCCTCCTGGCACCATACCCCGCCTGCCTCGGCCAAACCCATCGAGGCGAGGCTGCCGCCGATCAACCGGCCCACCTCGTCGGAGGCGACGCCGTCGGCCACGCCCCTCACCAGGACGGCGACGTACCAGAAGCGCGTCGGGCCCATGAACTCGGCAAGGCCTATCTCATAGGAGCCTACGGCGAAGGGGAACGAGGCCGGGTCGGCCGCGACCCTCTCGGCCACCCTGCCATAGCCCTCCCTGGCCTTCGCCTCCCCATACGGGTCATTCTCGTAGTTGTGGAAATATACGTGATTCATCCCGGGCACCCCGTACCGTCAGACGTTTATTTGTAGCCCGCCGAAGAGTTCCTTATTATGCCCCTGGAGGCGTCTATCGTGGCTATCGTCCCGCTCTTGAGCAGGAACGTGGCCCCCGAGGCCCCGACGATGACCGGTATGTTGAGCGCCAGGCCGGTGATGGCGGCATGGGAGCTGAGCCCATCCTCCTCGGTCACGATCGCTATCGCGTTCCGCAGTATGGGCATCATGCCGTTGTCCGTCTTCGGTATGACGAGGATGTCCTTGCCCATGAAGTCGCGCGAGGCGTCCTGGCCGTTTTGCGCCACGCACAGCCTGCCGCTCACCGTCGCGTCGCCCACCCCGCGGCCCACCGCGAGCACGTTGCCCGCAACCTGCACCTTGAGCAGGTTCGTCGATCCCGTAAGCCCCAGCGGCACGCCGGCGGCTATGACGACCAGGTCGCCCTCGCTCACGACCCCGCAGCGGATGGAGCATTCGACGGCCTTGACGAACAGCACGTCGATGTCGTCCTCGTCTTCGATCATCATGGGGGTGACCCCCCACGATATCGCCATCTGCCTGTACGTCCTCTCGGAGCTCGTGCAGCCGATGATGGGGATGCTCGGCTTGTACTTGCTTATCCTGTTCGCGCTGTTGCCCGTCATGGTCACCACGACGATGGCCGAGGCGCCGAGGTCGTAGGCCGTCGTGCAGGTGGCGTGGCTGATCGCGGTCGTCACGTTCGTCTTCTCTATCGAATACTCCTGCTTGGCCAGGAACCTGGCCCTGTAGTTTATCTCCTTCTCCGTTCTGTAAGCTATGCGCGCCATCGTCTCCACGGACCTCACCGGGTACAGGCCGTTGGCCGTTTCCCCCGACAGCATGATCGCGCTCGTGCCGTCGTAGATGGCGTTGGCGACGTCGGTGACCTCCGCCCTCGTCGGCCTGGGGTTCTTCTGCATGCTGTCGAGCAGCTGCGTCGCCGTTATGACTATCTTGCCCGTGTTGTACGCCTTCTGTATGAGGGCCTTCTGTATGGCCGGCAGCTCCTCGAGCGAGATCTCCACGCCCATGTCGCCGCGGGCCACCATGATCCCGTCGGAGACCCGCAGTATGTCGTCGATGTTCTCGACGCCCTCCGCGTTCTCGATCTTCGCTATTATCTTGATGCCGTCCGCGCCGTTGTCATGCAGGATCTGGCGTATCTCCAGGATGTCGTCCGCGTTCCTGGCGAACGAGGCGGCGATGAAGTCGAAGCCCGCCTCTATCCCGAAGAGTATGTCGCCGCGGTCCTTCTCGGATATGTAGGGCAGCCTGATCGATACGCCGGGGAAGTTCACGCCCTTGTTGTCGGACATCGGGCCGCCGTTCATGGCCTCGCAGACCACGTCGTTGCCGGAGACCTCCAGGACCCTGAGCTCCACCAGGCCGTCGTCGAGCAGGATCGTCGCTCCCACCTTGATGTCGTCCGTGAGCCCCCCATAGGTGATCGAGACGCGGTCGGCGCTCCCCACTATCTCATCGGTGGTGAGCGTGAACCTCTGCCCGGCCTCTATCTGCACCTTGCTGTCCCTGAAGGTCCTGATGCGGACCTCCGGGCCCTTGGTGTCCAGCAGGGTCGCTATAGGCTGGCCCTTCCGCTCGCTGATCGCCTTGACCATGTCGAACGACTTCTTATGGCTCTCGTGCGTCCCGTGCGAGAAGTTCAGGCGCGCGACGTTCATCCCGGCGTCGATGAGTTGATCGACGATCTCCTCCGATTGGGACGCGGGCCCGATCGTGCATACGATCTTGGTCTTCCTCATAGGATGCTGCGCCTCGGGCCTTTGGCTGTCAGCCGCGCCGACCCCGGCGGCCCCCCTTCCTAGATGATAGGCCGATGGCTGCGGCCCGCTCAGACCTTGGCGCACTCCTCGAGGAACGCCATCACGTTCTCGGGCGGCACCTCGGGCTCCAGCACGTGCGTGGGCGAGATGATGAGCGCGCCGTCATACCCGTACCTTTCCTTGCTCTCGGCGACCGCCCTACGGACGTCGCCCGGCGTCCCGAAAGGCATCGTCGACTGCGTCCCTATGGTCCCGTCGATCACCAGCCGCCTCCCGTACTCCCGCTTGACCCAGTCCAGGTCCATGCACTCGGGCTGCAGCGGGTTCAATATGTCGACGCCCATCTCCACGAGCTCCGGCAGTATCGCCGATATGTCGCCATCGGAATGGTACCATACCTTGGCGTCCGGGTTGATGGCGTGCGCCGTTTCGATCAAGTCGCGCTGCAGGGGCTTGATGAACCTGCGCCACATGTCGGGGCTCATGATGAGGGCCCTCTGGGTCGCGACGTCGTCCCCCGTCTTGATTATGTCCACCCCGGCCCTGGCCGCCGCTATCACCCTATGCAGCGCGTACTCGTGGACGCGCCCGAGTATGTAGAAGGGGATGGCCGGGTCGCAGGCCATGTCCATCAGGAACTCCTCATAACCCCTGATCTGCCAAGCCTCCTCATACTGGTGCCCGACCCAGGTGAGCGTTACCTTCCCCTCCCCGCGCGCCCGGCGAACCTCCTCGGCCATGCCGTCGTCGGTCCAGCCGTAGTTGTCCGCGAAGGGGAACCCGTAGCAACCCTCCACCCCCGTCACGTCGCGCAGCGGGCTCACGTACCTGGTGAAGTGGTGCGCGCTGCCCCGGACGTTCAGCACGCCGTTCTGCCCGATCCATGCGCCCTCGGGGATATCCACGCCCTTGAAGTACCGGGAGAAGTCCTTCCTCGGAAGCTCATGGCCAGGCTTCCGCAGGTCCACGGAGTGGGGCTCGAAGGTCCCGAACGCGTCGCGCATCGACAGGCCTTCCCCGAGCCCGTAGCGTTCCCTGAACCTTCGGAACGTCTCGGGGATGAAGCTGCAGCCGAAGAGGAACCGACCCGTATGCTCATGCGCCATGGCCTTGCCGAACAGCTCCAGATCCGTCAAACCAGTAAGGTCGCCTCCCCGGACTTTATCGCCTCTATGATGTCTTGGACGCCGCGCGCCCTCCTGCCCAGCTCTATGCCGCTGGCCCAGCCCGTCCCGGCCATGTGGGAGTCGCTCCCGGCCTGCGTCGGCAATCCGTGCCTCTCGGCGAACGTCATCGCCAGCCGGTTCTCCTCGTCGGAGCAGGACGCGTTGTATGCCTCGATGCCGTCCAGGAGCGCATGGTCAACGGCCTGTTGGCTCACTATGTATGGGGCCCTCTTGAATGGGTGGGCCTGAGCCAGGTACCCTCCCCCATCCCTGACCGCCGCGCTGTAGCCGCGTATGTCGAGCCTGTCCAGGCCGGGGTTCCTGAGCAGGAACCCTAGGTCCAGCCCGTACGTGAGGAAATCCGACCCCCTGATGCTGTACTCCCATCCCAGGAAGACATCCAGACCGACCAGGTCCCCTTCGGCCTTCGCCTCCTCGTACCCCGAGACCACGCACCTCATCGTCTCGTCCCAAGGCCGCCCCCTAGGGCATGCCGTGTTACCGTTGACGAAGTGGTCTGTCACTATGACCCCGGCATAGCCCCTGGCCTTGTACGCCCTCACCTGCTCCCTGGCCGTGCTGAAGGCGCACGCGCTCACCCCGGACGTATGCAGGTGCGTCTCATACCTGTATCCCACGGCGCCCGGCCCTGTCAGAGGATGAGGATGTCGGGCCTGGGTATGGCCGCCCCACCCGCCTCCACGTCCAGGTAGCCGTACCCGCCCGTATGCGTGAGGACCTTGTTGCCGCCCTCGCGTATGAGGATCGTGTCCTCGCTCTTGGTGCCCGTGATGGAGGGGTTCCACGCGAACATCTCGCCGGCGCCGATGACGTGGGAGCCCTCGTCGCCCGTGACGTACTCCCTGGCCGAGTATCCTGCCATGCCGCCCTGGTGGTGCAGCCTCCACTCGCCGTCGAACCCGAGCTCCGCGTACGAGTCGCGGTTCACCTTCTGGACGTCCGACGTCGGGGCCCCCGGCTTGGAGGCGGCTATCATCCTGGCGTCCACCGTCGCCACCGCGGCGTGCCTGCGCCTCAGGTCGGCGTCGATCGGGCCGAAGTGGGTCAGCCTGGTGAGCGATATGACGAGCCCCCAGCGCCTGGCGCACATGACCACCATGGCCTGCTTGGCCAGCCTGTTTTCGGTGGGGATGGGATGGCGGTACTTGCGTATCCTGTCGTCGAAGGCTATCAGCGTGACCACGGGGCATATGCCTTTAGACCAGAGCGCGGAGCTCAGCGTCCCCGCCAACTCGAGCTCGGAGACCCCGGGCCTCAGCGACCGGCAGGCGTCCTCGGTCACGGCGGCGCTCTCCGCGCACAGCCATTCGGCCCTCCTCAGCCCCAGCTCCGTGAGCCTGGACCTGACCGCCATTATCCTGGCCGCGTAGTCGCCTTCCCGCCTCAGCGCCTTGCCGCCGATGATCTCATCGATCTGCCTGCCTTTCTGCGACGGGGTGTGCCACTCCGAGCACACGAACTCGACCGAGCCTTCCAGGCCCTCAGTCTCCTCGTCCTTTATGCGCCCCGCCTCTATCCTGTTCGTCAGGACGTACGCCTTGTCGCGCGTCACCAGCACGGAAGCGCATGAGTCCTCGGAGGCGAATCCCACGAACCCCCTCCCGCCGGTCAGCCAGGAGTAGTTGGCCTGCGACTCGAACAGCACGCCCCCGACGGAGGCGTCATCGGCGAAGAGCTCCCTGACCTGCCTTACCTTCCCCTCGAAGTCCGCCTTCAAAGTCGGGCCCGAAGCCTGCGGAACCATCCTATCGGACATGTTAGGCTACCTTTCCTAATCGGTGATGCGATAAAAATACCAAATATGGCGGCCGGGCACAAGGCGGGACGCGCGTTTGGACATGCCCGCGCGTTCATCTATAATACTCATTACGCGGCGCGGAGCCGCCAAAAAAACGAGAAGGTAGGGCGGGACATGAAAAAGATCACATTCATCGGCGCCGGGAGCTTCGGCTTCACCAGGACACT
>WRCU01000122.1 GCA_009783805.1 Oscillospiraceae bacterium | reverse complement strand
GAGCATCGCAAACCCCGTCTGCCTGCATGACATGACGTCGGAATGGTCGCCGAATATCGAGAGGGCGTGCGAGGCCAGCGCGCGCGCGCTGACGTGGATGACGCCGGGCAGCAGCTCGCCGGCTATCTTGTACATGTTGGGGATCATCAGCAGAAGCCCCTGCGAGGCGGTGAAGGTCGTGGTCAGCGCGCCCGCGGCCAGGGAGCCGTGCACCGCGCCCGCCGCGCCCCCCTCGGACTGCATCTCGACCACGTTCACGCTTTGGCCGAATATGTTCTTGACGCCCTTGGACGACCATTCGTCCACGTACTCCGCCATCGGCGACGAGGGGGTTATCGGGTAGATGCCCGCCACCTCGGTGAACGCGTACGATGAGTACGCCGCCGCCGTGTTGCCGTCGAATGTCTGTAGCTTGCCCATCAAACCCTCCTGGCGAAAAATTTTATGCGTACGCCTACCGAAAACGTAGAAGGTAGGGGCCGCGGATATACTTCATATGTGATGTGGCCGCGGCCAGGCCGCGCCTAGGCCGCGAAGGCGGCTACGATATGATGCCGGCGGCCCATTGCGCGGCCCTGCGCAGGACGGCCGCGAAGCCCGGGTCCTCGAATACGCCCTTATCGTGGCCCGGGACCAGGTATGCTACCTTGCCCAGCCCGAAGGCGTTGACCCAGCCGCCGGGGACCGCCTTCCCCTCGTGCTCGAACTCCATGAGCAAGGTCACCTCACCCATTTCGTCCATTCTGAAGGTGTACGGCTCCTCAAAGACGGTGAAGGGCTTGAACCCCTCCATAATGGGGTGCGCCCCGGCCCCCTCCGCCGCCTTGAAGGTGATGTCCCTCATGGCCGGATGGCCGGTGAACCTTGCCGAAAACATATGGTTGATCTCGGAGCAGCCTTTCGTCGGCGCGACGACCCCGCAATGCACGCCCAACATCCCGCCGCCGTTCAACACATACGAGAGGATGGCCGCGAGGGCCTTCTTCGGGGCCTTCTCCGGGGTCCAACCTCCCATGTAATTAATGATCAGGTCATATTTTCCCAGCGTGCCCATGTCCAGGCCCGCCACGTCCGCTATATGCTCGCTGTCCATGTCGCCGCCGACGATTGAGCGTAAGGTCCCGCTTATCCATTCGTATGAGTGGGGTCCGGGCCCATGGCCGTCGCCGAGGTGCAGAGCCTTCTTCTTAGCCATCTTACCTCCCTTTTTGCATGTAAATGCCAGTCATTATATAATTATGCGTCTTGCTTATCAATAAAAAGGCTGCGATGATGCCATCGAAGGTTACCCCAAGGCAATGCCGAACCGATCAGTACAATATGCGGCCGCAGGCCGCCGCACCCATGCCCATGCGCATGGCCGTGCGCCCAAGGAAAGGGCGGGGATTCAATGGCCGTTCCGATAGTGATGCCGAAGCAAGGGCAGTCGGTGGAGACTTGCGTGATCGTCGGCTTCAGCAAGAAGGTGGGCGACGCCGTCGCCCTGGGTGACGTGATCTTCAGCTACGAAACCGACAAGGCGGCCTTCGAGCTCGAGTCCGAGTGCGAGGGGGTGCTCCTGGGCGCATTTTACGGGGAGGGCGACGACGTCGCGTGCCTCTCGACGGTCTGCGTGGTGGGGGAGCCGGGCGAGGACATCGGTCCGTTCAGGCCGGACGCGCCGGGCGGCCCGGATAAAGGCGGTGGGCCGGCCACGGCCGAGACGGCCACGGATGGAGGCGACGGACCCGCGGCGACGGCCGGTCCCGATCGCAAGGCCCCGCCCGGGGGCGGGGGCGTGCCCATATCGCCGAGGGCCAGGAGGCTGGCCGAGAAGGCCGGCGTGGACTACGGCGGCACGGTGGGCACCGGCCCGAACGGGCGCATAATCGAGAGGGACATACAAGCCCTGGCCTCGGCCGGGCGCAAGGCCACCGTCGGGGCGGCGGCGGCTATGGCGGCCAGCGCGGGGTCGGCTTCGGGCGCCTCATACCCGGGGACGGGCCTTGGGGGCAGGGCCACGATAAAGGATCTGGAGGCCGCGGGCGCGCCGGGCGCGGCGGCCGAAGCCGCGCCAGGCGGGGACGGCGACGGCGGATACGCGGAAACGCGCCTGTCGGGGGCCAGGAGGATCATAGCCTCGACCATGCAGCGCTCATTGGCCGAAATGGCGCAGCTGACGCTGCACGCGTCGTTCGACGCGGGGGCCGTACTGGGCCTAAGGGCCAGGATAAAGGCCGGCGGCGAGGCGATGGGGATCGGCAACGTGACGCTCAATGACATGGTGCTGTACGCCGTGTCCAGGGTCCTGCCGAGGCACGGCGCGATGAACTCGCACCTGGTGGGGGACTCCGTCAGGACCTTCGGCAAGGTGCACCTGGGCATGGCCGTCGACACGCCGAGGGGCCTGCTGGTCCCGACCGTCATGGACGCCGGCGGCCTCACGCTGGGCATGATCGCCAAGGCGGCCTCCGAGCTGGCGGCCAAGGCGAGGTCGGGCGGCATAAGCCCGGACCTGTTGACGGGCGGCACCTTCACGGTCTCGAACCTGGGGGTCTACGGCGTGGAAGCCTTCACGCCGGTCATAAACCCGCCGCAGGTGGCGATATTGGGCGTATGCGGCCTGACGGACAAAGTCAGGGCCGCCTCGGGCGGGCCCGGCGCCGCGGGCTTGCAGACCTACCCCTCGATGGGCCTGTCCCTGACGTTCGACCATAGGGCCGTGGACGGGGCCCCCGCCGGGAGGTTCCTCAAGGACCTCTGCGACGCGCTGGAGCGGTTCGACCTGCTGCTCTGCATGTAGGGCGCCTAAGTTTCGGTGATATGGCCGCCGCGCGCGGGAGCGGCCAGGAAGGGAGGGCCTTAGCTATGGCATACGACTTACTGGTCATCGGGGGCGGCCCCGGAGGGTACCACGCGGCCGAGAAGGCGGCTCTGGCCGGCTTGAAGACGATGCTGGCCACCGATGGACCCGTCGGGGGGGTATGCCTGAACGAAGGATGCATACCCACGAAGGCATTGCTTTACAGCGCCAAGGTCTATGAGGCCGCCAAGGGCTCGGCGAAGTACGGCGTGCGGGTGGGGGGCGCCGAGCTGGACCATGGGGCCGTCATCGAGAGGAAGCGGAAGGTGGTCTCGGCGCTGACGGGGGGCGTAACCCGCAGGCTCAGGAAGGCCGGCGTGACGGTCGCCCAGGGAGGGGCCGTCATCAGGGGGAAGGCCGGGGGGGCATTCCGGGCTGAGGTAGGCGGTGAGGCGGTCGAGGCGTCGAGCCTGATCATCGCGACGGGCTCATCGCCCATCATGCCGCGGATAGAGGGGCTGGACCGGGCCTTGGGGACCGGCTTCGCCATGACCAGCTCGGGCATGCTCGAGTCGGCCGCCGTGCCCAGGAGGCTCGTCGTGGTCGGGGGCGGCGTTATAGGCCTGGAGATGGCCTCATACTATAACAGCGCGGGGTCCGAGGTCTTCGTGGTGGAGGCCCTGGACCATATAGCCGGGTTCACGGACAGGGAGATATCCTCCATGCTCATGGCCGAGTATGAGAGGAAGGGCGTCAGGTTCCTCCTGAAAGGCACGGTGACCGCCCTGGGCGACGGCATGGTGAGGTATGGGCTGGACGGCGGCGCGTATGAGCTGAACGCCGACACGGTCCTGATGAGCGTGGGCAGGAGGCCGAACGTGGCCGGGCTGGGCCTGGAGTCGATAGGGGTGGAGACGAAGGGCGGGCGCATACCCACGGACGGGCGGATGAGGACGAACGTCTCGGGCGCATACGCGGTGGGCGACGTCAACGGCGAGTCCATGCTGGCCCACACGGCATATGTGGAGGCCGAGGTGGCCGTGGACAACATACTGGGGGTAAGGCGTTCCGTGCGCTACGGCGCCATCCCGTCCGTCATATACACGAACCCGGAAGTGGCGGGCTGCGGCGAGACGGAGGAGAGCGCGGCGGGGAAGGGCATGGCCGTTGAGGTCAGGAAGAAGCCCTTGGCGTATAATGGGAGGTACATGGCCGAGAGCGAGGGCGATCCGGGCCTATGCAAGATCCTGCTGGAGAAGGGAACGGGCAGGATCGTAGGCGTGCATATGATGGGCCCGTACGCCTCCGAGGTGATCTTCGGCGCCTCGGCCTTCATGGAGATGGAGATGACGGGCGCGGACGTGGCGGGGATGGTGTTCCCCCACCCGACCGTGAGCGAGATGATAAAGGAGACGCTGGAAAGGTAAAGGAGGGTTTGAGTTGCCTAAGTCAATCTTCGCCGACCCAAGGGAAAGGAGGTCGGCCTCCGAGATAGCCTTGGCGGCGATCCCGGTGAACCGATACGCCGGGAGCCTGGCCGATGAGGCGGGGACGCTTTCCAAGGGCGATTTTTTACGCATATACAGGGACATGGCCATCATACGCGAGTTCGAGACCATGCTGAACGAGGTGAAGACCAAGGGTGAGTACGCCGGCAAGGCTTATGAGCACCCGGGCCCGGCCCACCTGTCCACCGGGCAGGAGGCGGCCGCGGTGGGCCAGGCGTTCCTCCTCACGAAGGACGACTACATATTCGGCTCGCACCGCAGCCACGGCGAGATACTGGCCAAGGGCCTGTCCGCCATAGAGAAGGCGGGCGAGGGCGAGCTGTACCCGATCATGTCGGGCTATCTGGGGGGCAGGACCCTCGCCGCCGTCGAGGGGGCCGGGGGAGGCAAAGGGGGGGTCAAGGCCTTGGCCGTCGATTTCCTCATCTACGGCGCCCTCGCCGAGATCTTCGCCAAGGACACCGGGTTCAACAGGGGTCTGGGCGGATCGATGCACGCCTTCTTCACGCCGTTCGGCATCTACCCGAACAACGCCATCGTGGGCGGCTCCGCGGACATCGCGGTCGGGGGCGCGCTGTTCAAGAAGGTGAACGGCAAGCCCGGAGTGGCCATCGCGAACATCGGGGACGGCTCGATGGGCTGCGGGCCCGTTTGGGAGGCGATGTCCTTCGCCTCCATGGACCAGTTCAGGACCCTTTGGGAAGGCGAGTACCGCGGCGGCCTGCCGCTGATGTTCTGCGTCATGAACAACGGGTACGGCATGGGCGGCCAAACCTGCGGGGAGACCATGGGCTACGGCCGCGTAGCCAGGGTCGGCGCGGGCGTCATGGCCACGGGGATGCACGCCGAGTGCGTCGACGGCTACGACCCCCTGGCGGTGGTGGACGCGATGCGCAGAAAGCTCGGGACGCTGGCCGCGAAGGAAGGCCCGGTGCTCCTGGAGATCACGACGTACAGAACGACGGGGCACTCGCCGTCGGACTCCTCGAGCTACAGGACGAAGGAGGAGATAGAGGCCTGGGCGGCCGAGGATTCGATAGCCTCCTACGGCGCTAGGCTGATGGAAGGGAAGGTGGCCGACAAGGCGGAGCTGGACGCGCTGTACGGTGAGTGCAGGGAGCTCGTCGCGAAGGCCTACGCGCTGGCCACCGACGAGGCCGCCTCGCCGAGGATGGACGCCGCGAGCGCCTCGGCCGGGATAGAGCCCCTGATGCTCTCGAACGCGAAGGCGGGGCGCATGGGCGATGGGGCATGCGAGGCCTTGATGCCTAAGGCCGACAACCCTAGGCTGGCCCAGATCGCCAAGAAGG
>WRCU01000121.1 GCA_009783805.1 Oscillospiraceae bacterium | reverse complement strand
TGGGGGCCCTAAGACTGACCGAGTGGATAGACCTGGTCATACAGCTGGAGATCTGGTACAACAGGAAGGCGTATGAGACGATCGGCCTGGAGGATGAGTTCACGGAGATACTGGACAGCAAGCTGCCCATTATACGCATCCCGGTGAAGCCGGGGAGGAACTTGGCCATCATCATAGAGAGCGCGGCCATGAACAACAGGCAGAAGAAGATGGGCTACAACGCGGCGAAGGCGCTGACCGACAGGGTGATGGGGCTCATGGACGGGAACGGAGGCTGACTTGGGTGACGTGGCCGCGTATGGCGCCGAGGGGCTGGCCGAAGGGCTGGGACGGATCGTCGGCCCCGGCCGCGCGCTCGCGAATGAGCCGATGTCCGGCCATACGACCTTCGGGATCGGCGGGCCGGCGGACGTGCTCGTGACGCCCGGCGACGTGGCTGAGCTGAGGGCCGTATGCGGCTTCCTGCGCGATAAGGGGGTGGCCATGACCGTCCTAGGCGGGGGCTCGAACGTCCTCGTCGGGGACGGCGGCATCCGCGGCGCGGTCGTCCGCCTCTCGCGCGGCATGGCCGGCATCAGGGCGGAGGGTGAGGTGATCGTCTCCGGCTCGGCGGCCACGATGCCCGCCTTGGCCATGGCCGCGCTGGAAGGCTCGCTCAGCGGGCTGGAGTTCGCCGAGGGCATACCGGGCAGCGTCGGCGGCGGCGTGTGCATGAACGCCGGGGCGTACGGCGGCGAGGTCTCGGGCACGCTCATATGGTCGGACTGCCTGGACGGCCGGGGCGAGCCGGTCCGGCTGGACAACGAGCGGCACGGGTTCGGCAACAGGAGCAGCGCCATCCAGGGCAACGGATACATAATATTAGAGAGCGCCTTCCGCCTCCGCAAGGGGGACAAAGGGCGGATCGCCGCGCTCATGGCCGACTACGCGGGGAGGCGGCGGGATAGGCAGCCTACTGACCTGCCCAGCGCGGGCAGCGTGTTCAAGAGGCCGAAGGGCGACTACGCCGGCAGGCTCATCGAGGAGAGCGGGCTGCGCGGGCACCGCGTCGGAGGTGCGATGGTCTCCGAGAAGCACTGCGGGTTCATAGTGAACGTCGGGGGGGCCACGGCGGGGGACGTACTGGCGCTCATAGACCACGTCAGGCGCGTGGTGCTCGAAAGGACCGGGGTCACCTTGGAGACGGAGGTGAGGATGCTGGGCGAGTTCGGTAGCCCGGGGCGCGACGGCCGCGTCGGGGGCGCGGGGAAGGCATGAGGGTGACGATAGTCACCGGCATGTCCGGGGCGGGCAAGAGCCAGGCCATCAAGATGCTGGAGGACCTAGGCTATTTTTGCGTGGACAACCTGCCCCCGTCGCTCCTGCCCGTCTTCTGCGAGATGTGCGAGGAGAGCAGGAAGGAGTTGGTGGCGCTCGTCATAGACGCGAGGAGCGGCGGGTTCCTGAAGGACTTCATGCCGGGCCTCGACAAGCTCCGCGAAAAAGGGGTGCCCTACGAGCTCGTGTTCCTCGAGGCCAGGGACGAGGAGCTGACGCGGCGCTATAAGGAGCTGCGGAGGAGCCACCCGCTTTCGCCGGGGTCCGGGGTAATGGCGGGCATAACGAAGGAACGGGCGCTGCTGCGCGGCATCAAGGAGCAGGCCCACAAGGTGATAGACACGTCCGAGCTGACCTTGCGGCAGCTGAGGGAGGCCATCATTTCCATGTTCGGCGGGGTGGGGACGGACGGCGGCTTCCCCATCAACGTGGTGAGCTTCGGCTTCAAGTATGGGATACCCATAGACTGCGACCTGCTGTTCGACGTCAGGTTCATCCCCAACCCATTCTACGTCCCCGAGCTCAGGGACCTCTCCGGGCAAGGCGGGGCGGTGAGGGACTATGTCATCTCGAACGCCGTGACCGCGGAGTTCCTGCGCATGCTGACCGAGATGCTGGGATTTTTGATCCCGCGGTACAAGGATGAGGGGAAGCCCATACTGGTGATCGGCATAGGCTGCACCGGCGGAAGGCACAGGTCGGTCGCCATCGGGGACGAGCTCAACAGGGTCCTCGGGGTGGGGGGCCACAGGTCCTCCGTCGTCCATAGGGACATCGACAAGGGCGGACAGCCGTCCGAATAGCATAATAGGAGGGGAAGATGGACAAAGGGAAGTCGATTAAGCTGGAACTGACCGCGGCGAGGGTAAGGAAGTCAATCCTGGGGCAGGTCTTCGCCGCATCGTCCGGGCATCCGGGGGGATCGCTCTCGTGCGCGGACATGCTTACGTACCTGTACTTCCATGAGATGGAGGTCGACCCCGCCAAGCCGCGATGGGAGGGGAGGGACAGGTTCGTCCTCTCGAAGGGCCATTGCTCACCCGCCCTGTATGCGGTCCTGGCTGAAAGGGGCTTCTTCCCCAAGGATGACCTGAAGGGGTTCAGGAGCGCGGACAGCTACCTCGAGGGGCACCCCAGCATGAAGAGCGTGCCCGGCGTGGACATGTCCACGGGATCGTTGGGCCAGGGCATATCGGCGGCCGTCGGCATGGCCATTGCGGGGAAGCTTTACGGCGAGGGCTTCCGCGTATACGCGATGATCGGCGACGGGGAGTCCGAGGAGGGCCAGGTATGGGAGGCCTTCATGTGCGCGGCGCATTATAAACTCGACAACCTGTGCTGCTTCCTCGACTACAACGGGCTGCAGATAGACGGGTCGATCAAGGACGTCGTCTCGCCCGAGCCGTTCGCCGAGAAGTACAGGGCGTTCGGATGGAACGTGGTGGAGATAGACGGCCACGACTTCGCGGCCATCGAGCGGGCGGCGCTGGAGGCGAGGGCGTGCGTGGGCAGGCCCACCGCCGTGGTCGCAGCCACCGTGAAGGGGAAGGGCGTCTCCTATATGGAGAACCAGGCCGGATGGCACGGGGCGGCGCCGAACGCCGAGCAGTACGCGACGGCCTTGGCCGAGCTGGACGCGGCCATCGCGGGCTTGGGTGGGGCGAACGGGAATGGGGGCGATGTGGATGGCTGACAAGGTCGCGACTAGGGAGGCTTACGGAAAGGCCCTGGCGGAGTTCGGGGCCGACAAGGATATCGTCGTGCTGGACGCGGACCTGTCCAAGTCCACCATGACGAATGAGTTCAAGAAGGTCTACCCGGAGCGTTTCGTGAACATGGGCATAGCCGAGGCCAACATGATGGACGTCGCCGCCGGTATATCCACCTGCGGGAAGACGGTCTTCGCCAGCTCGTTCGCCATATTCGCGGCGGGCAGGGCATGGGAGCAGATACGGAACACCATATGCTACCCGTCGCTCAACGTGAAGGTCGGGGCCACCCACGCCGGCATATCGGTCGGCGAGGACGGGGCCTCCCACCAATGCGTGGAGGACCTGGCCATAATGAGGGTGCTGCCGAACATGAGGGTGATCAGCCCGTGCGACGCCGTAAGCGCGAGGTGGGCGGTGAAGGCGGCCATAGATAACCCCGGCCCGTTCTACCTGCGGTTCGGGCGGCTCGCGGTGGGGAAGGTCCACGGCGACGACGCGGACTTCGAGCTGGGGAAGGGGATAAGGCTCAGGGACGGGGACGACGTCACGATCATGGCCACGGGCCTGATGGTGCATGAGGCGCTCCTGGCCCATGAGATCCTTAAAAGAAAGGGCATAGCGGCCAGGGTGGTGGACATGCATACCATTAAGCCTTTGGACGAGGGGATGGTCGAGGCCTGCGCCAGGGAGACGGGCGCCATCGTCACGTGCGAGGAGCACAGCGTCATGGGGGGGTTCGGCGGCGCCGTGGCCGAGGCGGTCTGCAGGAGGTTCCCGGTCCCCATGAGGATGGTGGGCATCATGGACAGGTTCGGCAAGAGCGGGAAGCCGCAGAGGCTGATGGAGATGTACGGGCTGACGGCCTCGGACGTCGCCGGCGCCGCGGCCGAGCTGGCCGCCGCGAAGGGCGGGCGTTGACGGCCCCAAAGGGCGGCGCGGCGCCTAGCGCAGGGTGATTGGGCCGATAGGCGCGGCGGTCCGTATGGGTGGGTCGGTATGATGGGCGGGTCGGGCTACGTGAAGGGCCGTACGGGAGCGAAGGCTCGGGTGGCCGCCGCGGTTAAGGTGGCCTTGGCGGCTGCGCTCGCGGCCGCGCTCGCGTCCGCCTATGCGGTCCCGCAGGGTACGGCGTCCGCCTATACGGTCCCGCAGGGATCGATGCGCGTCGCGGCGACGGCCACGGACGCGGGCGCGTCGCGGACGGACGGCGCGTCGGCGCATCCGCGCCCGCCGGCCAGGCCCGTAGGGTCGTACGTCGCAGACGCGGCAGGGGTCCTGGCCGCGAGCACGGTCACGCAGCTGGAGCTCATATCGGCGACCGTGAGCGACATGGTGGGCGGGCTCACGATAGCGTATCTGACGGTTGGATCCACCGACGGCGCGGCCTTGGAAGGATACGGGGCGTTCGCGGGCGCGGACTGGGGGTTCGGGGCGAGCGGCGGCGAGAGGGGCTTCCTGGTCATCCTCGACGTCTCCGCCAAGGACATGATGGTCGAGGTGGGGTACGGGCTCGAGGACACGCTGACCGTAGGCGAGGCCAGAAGGGTCGTCGACGCGCAGGCCAGGGCGGAGCTGGCTGACGGCCGGTTCGACAAGGCCTTCACAAACGTGGCGCTGGAGCTGGCCGAGCGGATGGAGTGGGTAAGCGGTGCGTCCGTCATCGCGGAGATAGAGAGGCGCTACGCCGCGCTGGGCGCCGACGGGGGCGGAAAGGGCGGCGGCGTCGGCAGGTACGTCTTCCTGGGGATGGTCGTCGTCTCGGTCATATTCCTTTATTCGCGCAATAGGGCGATGAAGCGTAGGCGCGGATTGGGGAAGGCGTCGGAAGGCCCGACGGCGGCGATGGGGAGACCCGCCCGGCGAAGCGGGCGGAGTGTGATCATGGGCGAAGGCGCCGACGGGAGGATGGCCGGGGCGGGGGGGGCCGAGTCACATAGGCCCACGGGCCAAGGGGCGCCCATGGGGCCATCCTCCCAAGCCGCGCCGGGTGCCGAGGACGCTCAGGCGCGCGGCGGGGACGACGACGGCCCGGCCGCCGGGAAGGCCGCGGCGCCGTTCAAGGCGGTGCCGGGCGGGCACGTGACGGTGCGGCGGCCGACGCCGAAGATGCGCGGGCACTTCGGCGGCGGCGGGCAAGGCGGGGGCGGCGGATAAGGCGGGGGCGGGATGGCAAAGGCGAAGGTAACGTACGTATGCGGCGAATGCGGCTATGAGAGCGCGGGATGGCTGGGCAAGTGCCCGGAGTGCTCCGTTTGGGACTCGTTCCTGGAGATGAAAGTCGGTACGGGGCCCAACAACGCCAAGGGGAAAGGCGCCGCGCCCGCGTCGGGCGGTTCCGCGCCCGTCCTGATCGGCGAGATACCCGACGATGAGGGGCTCAGGTTCCCGTCCGGGTACGCGGAGACGGACAGGGTGCTGGGCGGCGGGTTCGTCCCGGGATCGCTCACGCTGCTGGGCGGCGACCCGGGGATAGGCAAGTCCACGCTCGCGCTGCAGATATGCCGCATGGTCGACGAAAGATTGAAGACCTTATACGTCTCCGGCGAGGAGTCGCTCAGGCAGATAAAGATGCG
>WRCU01000120.1 GCA_009783805.1 Oscillospiraceae bacterium | reverse complement strand
GATGAATCAAAAGGTGTCATCGCGAGGAGCGCCAGCGACGCGGCGATCCATATCACGTCATCGCGAGGAGCGCCAGCGACGCGGCGATCCATATCACGTCATCGCGAGGAGCGCCAGCGACGCGGCGATCCATCATCACCGCCTGCCCTTGCATCGCCCGCGCCCGCCGCATCCCGCGCAGTCGCCGCATCCGCCCCGGCCGGCGCGGGCGCGGCGCGCGACGCCCCATACGGCGCACGCGGCGGCCGCCGCCAGCAGCGCGAGCGCCGCCACGTCGATGGCCCCGATGGCTCCCAACGCCCCCATCGGCTTGATCGCCCCTATCGGCCTACACGCCATCAAGACCATCAGGGCCATCACGCCCACCCCAGCAGCCTGATCGCACTGTATGCTACGAAGGCCACGACCCAGGCCAGGCCCGTCTGATAGACGATCACATATAGCGTCCCCTTTAAGCTGCCCAGCTCCCGCCTCACCGTCGCCACGGCCGCGACGCACGGCGTGTACAGCAGCGTGAAGGCGAGGAAGCTCACCGCCGCGCCCGACGTGAATATCGTGGGCAGCGTGCCTTGGAGCTCGCCAGCCCCCGCGCCGGTCAGGACCGCCAGCGTGCTGATCACGGCCTCCTTCGCCACGAACCCGGTCATGAGGCCCGTGGAGACCCTCCAGTCATTGAACCCCAAGGGCGAGAAGATGACGCTGATCCCGCGGCCGAGCAAGGCCAGTATGCTGTCGGCGCCGGATTGGACCGGGTTCAGCCTCAGGTCGAACGACTGCAGGAACCAGATTATCACGGTGGCCAGGAAGATGATCGTAAAGGCCCTGCGTATGAAGTCCTTGGCCTTGTCCCATAATAATATGAGCGTGGTCTTCGCCGAGGGGAACCGGTAGTTCGGCAGCTCCATGACGAAGGGCACCGGAGCCCCGCGGAAGGCGGTCCTTTTCATGATGAGCCCGGACGCCACGCCCAGCAGGACCCCCGCCACGTACAGGGCCATCATGACCAACGCCCCCGCCCACGGGAAGAAGGCCGCGGCGAACATGGCGTAGATGGGGATCTTCGCGCTGCAGCTCATGAAAGGCGTCAGGAAGACCGTCATCCTCCTGTCGCGGTCGCTCGAAAGCGTGCGCGTAGCCATGACGGCCGGCACGGTGCAGCCGAAGCCCATGAGCAAAGGCACGAAGCTGCGCCCGGAGAGGCCGACCTTCCTCAGCGGCTTGTCCATGACGAACGCCACCCTCGCCATGTAGCCGCTGTCCTCCAGGATCGAGAGGAAGAAGAAGAGCGTCACGATGATGGGTATGAAGCTGAGGACCGCGCCCACCCCCGATATGACCCCGTCCACGATGAGTGACATCACCACCGCGTTCATCCCGTAGGAGGCCAGCGCGTCGCCCGCCGCGGACGCCAAGGAGTCGATCCCGACCACCATGAGCCCGCTCAGCCCGTTCCCTATGACCCCGAACGTGAGCCAGAAGACGGTGAGCATGATGCCGATGAAGGCCGGGAACGCCCAAAGCCTATGGGTCAGGAACGAGTCGATACGCACGCTGCGCCGGTACTCGCGGCTCTCGCTGGCCTTGACGACGCAGTCCCTGCAGACCTCCTCGATGAACTGGTAGCGCATGTCGGCCAGGGCGGCCTCCCGATCCGTCCCCAGGTCGGACTCCATCTCCTTGACGGCGTGCTCCACCATCTCCATCTCGTTCTCGGTGAGCCCCAGCTCGCCGGTGATAGGGTCGTCCCCTTCCACCAGCCTCGTCGAGGCGAACCGGGCCGGCAGGCCGCGCCGCTGGGCATGGTCCTCGATGATGTGCGATATCGCGTGGATGGCCCTGTGCACGGCGTCGGGCGACCCTTCGTGCGTGTGGCAGAAGTCTATGCGCTCCGGCCTGGACCTGGACGAAGCGACCTCGACCATCCTGTCCACCAACTCGGATATGCCCTGCCTCTTCACCGCCGATATGGGCACGACCGTGATGCCTAGGGTCTCGCCCATCCTCTGTATGTCGACGGTCCCATTGTTCGCCTGCACCTCGTCCATCATGTTGAGCGCCAGCACCATGGGCACCTGGAGTTCGATCAGCTGGAGGGTGAGGTATAGGTTTCGCTCTATGTTGGTGGCGTCCGCTATGTTGATGATCCCTTCGGGCTTGGATTCCAGCAGGAAGTCCCGCGTGACCGTCTCCTCGCTGGAGTAGGGCGACAGGGAGTACACGCCGGGGAGGTCCACGATGGACACGCCTTCGCGGCCCGTCACCTGGCCCACCTTATGGTCGACGGTCACCCCCGGGAAGTTGCCGACGTGGCGGTTCGAGCCCGTCAGCTGGTTGTAGAGCGTGGTCTTCCCGCAGTTCTGATTCCCGACCAGGGCGAAGGACATCGAGCCGGCCCTAGGCCTACGGCCGCCATGCGCGTCCCTCGACTCGGCCCCACGGAAATCCCCCATCCCCAGAGGCTCCCCCCGACTAACCTTCTGCGCCCGTCCCTAGGCCCACCTCAGGCTCCGGCCAACATCACCCCGGCCTTCCGATCGGCCCGCCTCGGCCCTCCGATCGCCTCACCTCAGGATCCGGCCTACCTCACCTCAGGTCATCGATGAGGTCGCCGATCTCGCCCAGCAGCCTTTGCATCTCGTCGTACTTCTTCGATATGTCGTCTATTATCTTGTCCCTGTCCGGGTCCGTCCCGGACGTGCCGGGCCTCGGCGTGGATCCGTCCCCGCCCGTCGCCTGCCCGGGGCCATCGCCGCCCGCGTGCGACCCGTCGCCGTCCAGGTCGTCGATGGCCACCTGGTCCGCCGCGTTCTTATATAGGTCCTCGAGCGCCCTGTCCAGGTTGGTGCCTATCCCGTATATGAACCAGTTCTCCTGCTGGTAGCCGACCACGATGAGCCTGACCTCGGGGATGGCCTGCGGCGAGGACTTTATGTATATCGGCTCGACGTACAGCACGCTCTCCTCTATGGGTATGACCAGGAGGTTCCCCTTGAAGACTTCGGACCCGCCCTGGCTCCAGAGCGATATGTCTTTGGCGATCGAATCGATCTGGTTTATTTTCACCTCCACCTGGTACGGCCCGAATATGTTCTTGTTCTTCGGGAACGTGAACAGGATCATCTGGCCGTAGTCTTCGTACGAGCACCGCACGGCCAGCCATGAGGCGAGGTTGTGCCTGCCGCCCGACGGCGTGTAGGGGAGCATGAGTATGAGCTCCTCCTTGGTGCCCAGCTCGCCCGGCAGCTTCACCAGGTTATAGTAAGCCTCCAGCGCCTGGGTCGAGTGCGTGGACTCGATGGGGATCGTTGCGATGTTCCACAGGTCGTTGTTGCTGTAGAAGGTCCTCACGTTCTCGTCTTTGTCCGGCTCGAGGTGGTAGCGCCTCATGACCACGGACTGTATGTCGAACAGGGCCTCGGGGTACTTCATGTGAGAGGCTATGTCGGAGGGCAGCGGGTCCAGCCTGAAGACGCCCGGGTAGATCTTGTCGTAAGTCATGATGATGGGGTCGCTTTGGTCGATGATGTAGTAGTCGACCGTGCCGTGGTAGGCGTCGACCACGATCTTCACGCTGTTGCGGATGTAGTTGTACTCCTCGCCCGACGAGTAGTATTCGGCGTACGGGTAGAAGGGCGTCGTCGTGTAGGCGTCCAGGATCCAGTTGAGCCTGCCCTCGTCCGAGAGGACTATGTACGCGTCCCTGTCGACGATGAGGAAGGGCACGGCCTTCTGCGCGCGCTGGTATATGTGCCGGTTCAGGAGGATCCTCGACTCGGAGTCTATGTTCCCGGAGATCAGCATGTTTATGTCGCCGTACTCGATCGCGAAGAGCAGCCTGTTGAAGAAGCTCATTTTGAGGCCGCCGTTGCCCTCGTAGTTCGTCTCGCTGTAGCCGTCCGCGTCGATCTCCTTTATCTTCCCGGAGCCGGGCCTGTTCACCACCACGTAGTCGTCGGTCAGCTCGCCGTAGTAGATCCTGGGCTCGGTCACGGTTATCCCGTTGTCGCGGGAGTCGAGCTCGATGCCGCTGAGGATGAAGTCCGTCTGGCCCTGCGCCGTGAACCTGTTGATGGGGCTGATGGCTATGCCGTACCCGTGCGTGTAACGGAACATCGTGTTCGTGTACGACTTCTCCGGGAGGTTGTCCTTGTTGATCTCCCTGGCCATGACGAATATAGGCGTGTCCTTACCCTTTATGTTGTGCGTGTATATGTCGCCGTCGACGAACGTGTAGAAGTTCGTGTTGCTCTGCAGCTGCTTGGTGCTGTCCAGCGTGGCCTTGTAGTCGACGACCCTGATGTTGTTGCGGGTGTCGGCGTTGCGGTCCATGATCTCCCTGGTCACGGGCACCACGTCCGCGAACTCGTACGGGATGATGTTGTGGATGTTGTAGGCCTCGCGCGTCATCTGCATGCTGTGGCGGAGGTACTCCCTCTCGTACTCATACTCGTTGGGGATGACGACGAAGTTCTGGACGACGGCCCCGACCGCCGAGACGGCTATCCATATGGCCGGGTAGGCGAGTATCACGATCACCGCCCTCTTGTACTCCGACCGCCAGATGAACAGCAGGGCCCCGAGGACGATGGCCACCAGCACGAAGGGTATCACCTTAAAGTAGTTGATCCATATGTTGACGCCGACGTAGCCCGTCCCGTTCACGGAGAAGTACGTCCCGAAGAGTAGGTCCTGCGCTTTGAAGATGTAGGTGAACGCCCTGACGAAGAAGCACACGGCGACCATCACGAGCGCGTGCCCGATGAACTTCTTCACCTTGAAACTGTCCGCCTTGACGTCGTCCTTATGCCGCGTCATGACAGCGATCACGTAGTACGCGACGGTGAAGGCCGTCGCCACGATGCAGGCGGTCAGGGCCACCTCGACGAAGAACATGTAGAAGGGCCGCTGGAAAACGTAGTAGCCTATGTCGTTCCCAAAAATTGGGTCGGCCTGCCCGAACTTGGTGCTGTTGAAGAAGAGGAGGAACTTGTCGTACGACTCGAAGGCCTTGCCCACCGAGAACAGTATGGCCACGATGATGGCCGGTATCACCACGGGCATCTTCTTGAAAGCCATTCCCACGGCCGCGAAGTGCCTGCCCATGTACTTGTTGGCCACGATCCCGTTGATTATCAGGGGGATCAGCGTCACCGCGAAGCATATGGCGAAGGCTATGGCTATGGCGCCCATGTTGGTGATGAATATGGACGAATAATTGCCGATCTCATCCAGCTGCAGCAGCTCCAGGTATATGCCGAACAGGATCCTGAGCGCTATGAAGGCCGCGACCACCGAGCCTATTATGATGATCAGCTTCTTCTTCCCCGCGAGGCTCGGCATTTTGAACCCGGGGTATTTCATCCTCACCGTGTTGCCGTCGTCGTTTCCGCTCATGTTGGAAGCGTTCCCCCTACCGTGTTTTAGGCGATCCACGCCATTGTACCACATGCCCGTCATTGCGAGGAGCCTGTAAGTCCGTCATTGCGAGGAGCCTTTAGGCGACGAAGCAATCCCGCCCTCGTCCGTCATTGCGAGGAGTGCCAGCGACGAAGCAATCCATAAAAGCGAGATTGCCGCGTCATTTCATTCTTCGCAATGACACCCCT
>WRCU01000119.1 GCA_009783805.1 Oscillospiraceae bacterium | reverse complement strand
TCGCGGCCAGGCTCAGGGCGGACCCGAGGTACCTGCTCAGGCACTGAGCCGTTAAATAACTGCGGACCCCCGCGCGTCCGCGCCGTCCCCCATGGCGGCCAGCGAGTGCGTCGGGTGCAGTGACCTCCGCGCGCCCGTTCTCCTCCTGAACAGGTTCGTCAGCGCCCCCACGCAGGAAGGCGTGTGCAGGACGTCCATGACCGGGTTGTTGAGGCCCACGTAGTCCCACGTATGCGTGGGCAGGACCAGCAGCCCCTTGCGCATGTGGGTCTGCAGGGCGTCCAAAACCGCGTCCCCGCGGCCGAAGACTTCGCCTATCGCCTTGTACGAGAGGTGCGTGAGCAGCGTGCCCCCCGGGTCGACGCCCAGCCTTTCCAAGTCGCCTATCAAGTCCTTCTTGCGGTGCATGTCCATCACCTCTCAGACGGTTTTTACATTTTAAGCGGTGTCTACGTCTCAGACGGTGCCTTCCGCCAAGTACTCCCCTAGCTTCTTGAACTTGGCCTCCATGCGCCCCCTCAGCGCCGCGTCGCTTACCCCCAGCGCGAGCCGGAGCTGCCCGAGCATCATCTCCACGTCCGCGATCTCGTCCAGCACGGCCTCCTCAGCCTCGGGCCGCCGGGTCCTGACCGAGTACTTCTGTAGGGCCACTATTAGCTCGGCGCACTCCTCCACGGCCTGCCCGACCTGCGAGGCGAGCCCCCACCTCTCGAGTGCGGCCCTCATCATCCCTACCTCGCCTTCGGTGAACGTCAGCGTCATCTTTAGCGCGCCCCCCCGACGAGGCTCTCATGCGTGGTCCTCGAGGCTATCTCCAGCTGCTGCTCCCTCGGCAGCTGGGTGAAGTAAGCGCTGAAGCCGCCGACGCGCACCGTGAGCGACTTATGCTCCTCCGGCCTCTCCATGGCCTCCCTGAGCTCGGCCGCGTCCGCCACGTTTACCTGCAGCTGCCCGCCGCCCATGGCGAAGTATTCCATGAGGAGCACCTTGACCTTGTCCCTCTGCCCATCCCAGAGCACCCTACCGAACTTCACGTTCAAGTTCACGCTGGTGTAGAAGGCCTCGCCGAACGGCAGACGGGCGCATGACTTGAGGAGCGCGGTCACGCCGCCCATATCCCTGCCCTGGCCCGCGCCGGCGGAGTCCGCCAGCGGCCCGTACGCGCGCCTGCCGTCGGGCAGCGCCCCGACGCAGGCGCCCTGGCCGAAGTGGAATATGAAGATCACCTCGCCCGCCCAGAACCTGCCGCCCAGCTCCGCCGGGTATGACGTGATCTCCGCGTATATGTCGCTCGTCACGCGGGCGCGCAACCCGTCGACGTAGGCTATGTCGTTGCCGAACTTCGGCGCGGCCATGAGCCTGGCCCGCAGGCCCTCATGGCCCATGAAGTCCGCGTCCAGCGCCTCTATCAGCTCCCCCATGGCGCAGTGGCCCTGGTCGAAGACCACCTCCTTTATCGCGGCCAGTGAGTCGGCCACGTTCGTCAGGCCGACTATCTGGCTGTGCGCCCCGTAGCTCGAGCACCCGCCCTCGTGGAAGCCCAGCCCGCGCTCCACGCACTCGGGCATCAGCAAGGTCCTGGAGCTGGACAGCACCCGCCTCCTGGCCCGCATGTCCATGTTCGCCATTGACACGCCCATGGCGACGCAATGCCTCATCTGCGCGCCGTACGCCTCCATGACCTGCCCGAAGTCCGTGAAGCCCGCGGCGTCCCCGGTGTGCGGCCCCACCTGCGCCTCCGTGCGCGTGTCATACCCGTCGTGGAGCGCGAGCTCCAGCATCTTCGCCGGCGTGAACAGCCCCACCGCGCAGTTGAGGTTGGACGTGTACGGCACGGCGGCCTGGCTGCAGCCGATCAGGGTGTAACCGTTCGAGTCGGCCTCTCCGAAGCCGGCCCTGCCCATCATGGGCACGTAGACGTCGTCGTTGTACAGCGCCGGCAGCGACTGCCCGGTGGAGAGGCTTTCCATCGCCTCCTCCCAGAGCCTGGGGTCCGAGTCCGCCCTTATCCTCAGGCATAGGTTGGGGCCCTTCATGCGCAGCTCCCTGGTCGCCTCCATGATGAGGTACGTCAGGTCCGAAACCGCGTCCCCCCCATCCGGGGTGAGCCCCCCTATCGTCATGTTCAGTATCCCGCCGTTTCCCTCCACCCGCCGCATCATGTCCTTCAGGAAGTCCTTGGCCTGCCCGCGCGTGATCGCGCCCGTAGCGAGGTCGCGCTCGTAGAAGGGCAGCATGTATTGGTCGTAGCGGCCGAAGGAGTCGTACTCGGTGAAGGTCATCAGGAACCACTGCAGCTGCACGGCCTCGCGGAACGAGCGGGCCGGGCCCTCCGCCACGGACTCGCAGGCCTCCGCTATCGCCGCCAGGTCCGCGTCATCGTGTCCCCCTCCCCCGCCGATCAGGGACCTGGCCAAGTCCGCGTGCCTCCGTATGTGCGCGCCCATGCCCTCCGCCGTCAGCGCCAGCGCCTCGTGGAATCCCGGGCGGCCATGCCCGGCCATCCGCGCCCGGAGGCTGGAGGCCATCGGGCCGAGGCCGGTCCTAAGCGCGTGGCCGAAGTCCATGGCGATGTGGCCGTTGTACCACTGCGCGAGCGCGGCGCCGCTGCGTTCCATCGCCCTCTGCTCCGGCGTCATCGCGTCGTACATGCCCTTGGCGGGGCTATACTCCTTTATGGCCTCGATCCTCGACTTAACGTCCGCCTTCTCCGCCGCACTTATGCCTTCGTCGGCCATGAACGCCGCTATGCGCCCTTCATGGATCTCATGGATGTGCCTCAGGCAGGTGAAGGCCGTTACCAGCTCCCTTTCCAGCGCCCGGTCCAGCCGGCCCACGATCAGGTCGCCCGGCTCGACGAAGACTTGGGCCTCCGAGTACAGCCGCCTGCGCCCATGGCCTTCCCTCAGTCCGGGGTAGTCTGTCTCGACGGCGAAGAACCCGTCCAGATAGTGGTGCGTATGCATGCCTGGTCACGCCCCTTTCGGCGAAGGCCGCCTTTATCGCGGCAGCCTATCAAGCGTCACGGCCCGTCAGCCGATGAGGAGGTCGTCGAGCAGTCCCGCCGTCCCCTCCGGGTCGAGGACGATCTCGGGCAGGTCATTCGGCTGGGGCGCGCCGGGCGTGCTGCGCCCGCTTTCCGCATAGCCCTTGAGAGCCCCTACGAGCTCCCGGACGATGTCCGGCCGCGAGCCGTATAGGTTGGCCTTCTCGCCCGCATCCCCATCCATGTCATATAACTGGTACGGCGGCATCCCCATCTCAGCGGCCCGCCCGTCCGTCGGGAGCCCGTCGCCGGCGCCCGAGTTGAACCCCCCCGAACCCGCGCAGAGGATCAGCTTCCACGGCCCCTTCCTTACGGCGAACTTGCCCCCGCAGGAATGGCTCACGAGTATCTCCCGCACCGGGCCGCCATGGCCCTCCAAGGCCGGCATGAAGCTTACGCTGTCCTCCGCGGCCGTGTCGGGCACGTCGTAGCCGACCGCCTCGGCCACCGTCCTGAAGACGTCCGTCAGGCAGACCGGATGGCCGTATACGCCCCCCGGAGCGACCTTCCCCGGCCATCGGACGGCGAAAGGGATCCTGTGCCCCCCATCCCAAGCGTCGGACTTGTAGCCCCTATAGCCGCCGCTGGGGTAGTGGCCCAACGACTCGAGCAGGGGCACTTCGGCGTCGTGGTACGCGCAGCCGTTGTCGGAGGCGAATATGACCAGCGTCTCGCCATCGGCGCCGGACCTCCTGACGGCTTCCAAGACCCTGCCGACCATCGCGTCCGTCTCCATGACATAGTCGGCGTACCTGTTCAGCCCGCTGATGCCTTGCCACGGCCCGTTCACGGCCATCGGGGTATGCGGCGACGTGAATGGGAGGTATGCGAAGAACGGCTTTCCGGCCGCCGCGCTCCGCTCGATGAACTCGCAGGTCCGACCCGTGATCGACGGCAGTATGTCTTCCAGCTTCCAATCGGGCACGCACGGGCCTTTTATGCTGATGCCCTGCCTGGAGACCTCGATGGGTATCTCGCCCTCCGGGGAGCCCAGCAGGGCGCCGTTCTCTATATAGCAATAGGGCGGCCAGTTCGGGACGTCCACGCCGAAGTACTCGTCGAACCCGTTCGTCGTCGGCCCGGCCGACAGCCCCGCCGAGAAGTCGACCTCCGGCAGCCTGCCCCTCTCCGGGGGCGGCCCGACCTTCCGAAACCCCATACCCAGGTGCCACTTGCCGAAGCAGGCGGTAGCGTAGCCCTTGCCGCGCAGGAAGTCCGCCATCGTGACCCTGCCCGGCGGCAGGATGGTGTCGCCGTACACGCCCACGATGCCCATGCGCATCTTCCTCCAGCAGTACCGGCCCGTGAGCAGCGCGTACCTGGAGGGGGAGCATATGGACGAGGCGGCGTGCGCGTCGGTGAACCTTAGGCCGCCCTGGGCGATCGAGTCTATGTTCGGCGTCTTTATGCGCCCATCGGGGTTCATGCACGAAACGTCGCCGTACCCCAGGTCGTCCGCCAGCATGACCACTACGTTCGGCTTACCCATCTATGCAAGATCCCTCCTTTTCGGCGATCGATCCGCGCGGCGAATGCGCGCGGTTGATGAGATTATCCGCCGGCCCAGGCGCCGCGTCAATCGCCGTGCCCCGGCGCGGGCGGTCCGAAAGGCGTGGGCTCCCAGCGCCTGCCGATTGAGGGCAGGTGATAAATGAACGATTATATATATTAGGAACCATTAGGTGGCCGACTTAAGCTCGGGCCCTTTGGCAGGGCGAAAAATAACCGTTGACTTTGACGCCGCGTCAACCGGTACGCTACCGGACTAAGGGAGGGCGGCATGGACCTGCTTACGATCAGCGAGATATCCAGGCAGCTCGGCGTCTCGACCCGGACGCTGCGGTACTATGAGCAGATAGGGCTGATAAGCCCTGTTTGGAAGGAGGACTACGCGTACCGCTCATACGACGCGGCGACGGCGGGCCGCCTGCGCCAGATCGTCTTCCTCCGTAAGCTGAGGATACCGCTCAGGCGGATCGCCGAGGTCCTGGACGGCTACGACGTGGGCGTCGCCATGGCGGCGTTCATGGACAGCCTCAGGGAGATAGGCGATGAGATAGCCGCGCTCACCACCGTCAGGGACGCCATCCGCTCGCTCCTGGACCGGCTGCGCCTGGACGGCGGTGAGCTGGGCGCCCTGGACGACGCCTCGCTGACGGAGATCGCGGATTCGCTCGCCGTCCCTAATACGGTAAGGAAGGAAGGCATAACGATGGATGAGTTGGGAAAGGCGGGCGAGGTGATCGGCAGGCTCACGGACCGTGACGTCAGGATAGTGCGCGTGCCGCCGGCGACGGTCGCGGCGTCGCACTACATCGGGGACAACCCGGAGATGGGCGCGGCGGGTATGATGGACGGTTTCATCAAGAAGGCGGGCTTGGCGGGGGCCTTCCCCGGCGCCAGGTGCTTCGGCTTCAACCACCCGAACCCGGGGATGCGCGGCGACGGCAAGTATGGGTATGAGTTTTGGGTCACCATCCCCGAAGGCATGGAGGTCGGGGCGCCCCTGACCAAGAAGAGTATGGGCGGGGGGCTGTACGCCGCCTACATGATCCTGATGG
>WRCU01000118.1 GCA_009783805.1 Oscillospiraceae bacterium | reverse complement strand
GATAGTCGGAGTCGCCGTATACGGCCGGCTGGAGGCGCCTCGCGCCTATCTTGATGACCGCGATGTCGGAGCCTTCGTCGCCGCCGACCACCGCGGCCTCATGCCTCACGCCGCTGCTGAGCCTCACCGTCACCTTGCGCGCGCCCTCTATCACGTGGTTGTTGGTCACTATGTAGCCGTCGGCGGATATGATCACCCCGCTGCCCGCCCCCGTGGCGTTGGTTTGGCCCGAACGCCCGCCGCCCGCGGGGAACTCCACGTACACCTCCACGACCCTATCCAGGTTCATTGAGGCTATCTCCGGGATGCTGAGCGGCATCGGCCCATCCGGGCCCTCCGCGTTCCCCTTGGCATACGCGCTGGCCCTCAGCGCCTCCGAGGCCGCGGCGGCCAACCTTTCCAGGCCAGGGATTGCCGGCTCCCCGCCGACCCCCATCACATCGCCCGGTTGGGCCCATCCATCCATGGGCATCGCTTCTGAGCCGTCGTACGCGTGACCCGTGAGCCTTAGTTCGGATGATCCGCCGGACTGGTCTTCCCCGCCATCCATCGCAGGCAGGGCCAAACCCCCCAGGGGATCCGCCGCGTCCGGGGATGCCTGCGAAAACGATAGGCCGACCCCGCCATCCCCCTCCCCCCATACGGCCCTACCGACGCGTGAACCGCCGAACCCGGCCAAGCCGGAGAGCGTCACCGTCACCGCCATGAACAAAGCCGCCTTACAACCGTACCTGCCTTTCGACATTCCCGTCTCCGTTCCGCCGCCGATATTTTTAACGGCCCCATCGTCCTTCCCATGCCTTCATGGGTTTATGTCCACCGATATGCCGACCTTCGCCTTGGGCCCCGCATACGCGCTGCCTTCGTGCAAGGCCGCCGCCTCACCCAACAGCTCGCGCAACGTCGGGCGGTCGGCCGCCTTCAGGACGACCCTCCATATGTACTCCCCCCCTACCTTAGGCATGGGGGACCTGGACGGCCCCAGGATGGTGGCCTTCAGGCCGCGCCTCCCCTTGAGCTCATCCACCTTTCCGGCGAGGTATACCGCGGCCTCGCCGGCCACGCCGTCGTAATGGCTGGAGAGGGTGACCTCGCCCAACTCCGCGAAAGGCGGGTAGCCCAACCTCTCCCGCACCCTCAGCTCTGTCTCGTAGAAGGATGGGTAGTCGTGCGAGGCCGCCGCGAGTATCCCATAATTATCCACGTCATACGCCTGCACGTAAACCTTGCCTTCCTCCGCCGCCCTGCCGGCCCTGCCGGCCGCCTGGGCTATGAGTTGGAAGGTCCTCTCCGTGGCCCTGTAATCCTGTATCCCCAATGAGGCGTCCGCCGCCATGATGCCCACTACGGTCACGTTCGGGAAGTCATGGCCTTTCGCTACCATCTGGGTGCCGATCAACACGTCGATCCCGCCGCTCCCGAACCTGCCTAATATCCCGGCGTGCGAGCCCCTCCCCTTGGTCGTGTCCGCATCCATCCTGGCGACCGCCGCCCCGGGGAACAGCGAAAGGGCCTCCTCCTCCACGCGCTGCGTGCCGGCCCCGAAGAACCTCACGTTCCCACCCCCGCAGGAAGGACAAGCCTTGGGCGAGACGCGCGCGTTCCCGCAATAGTGGCAGACCATCCTCTGGCCGCTCGAGTGGTAGGTCATGGGGATCTCGCACATCCCGCACCTCACTATGTGCCCGCAATCCCTGCATAGGACGAACGTGGAGTGCCCGCGCCTGTTCATGAGCAGTATCGCCTGCCTGCCCATGCCCAACGCCCCGCGGACCCCCGCGGCGAGGGCCCCGCTTATGACCGATCGGTTCCCCGCCTTCAGCTCCTCCCTCATGTCGATGATCTCCACCTTCGGCATGGGCTTCCTGTTCGCCCTCTCATCCATTATGAACAGCCCGGCGCCCCCGTCGCGGGCCGCCTCATGGTAGGATCGGACGGAGGGGGTGGCCGAGCCCGTCAGCAGGTACGCCCCATGTGCAGCGCACCTTCTCCGCGCCACCTCGGCGGCGTGGTACTTGGGGGACTTCTCGGACTTGTACGTATGCTCATGCTCCTCGTCGATGATGATGACGCCTATGTCCCTTACGGGCGCGAAGACCGCGGACCTGGCGCCGATCGCTATCCTGGCCTCCCCGCCCCTGACCCTCCGCCATTCGGCGACCCTCTCCCGCGGCGCCAGGCCGCTGTGGAAGACCGCCACCGTCCCGCCGAAGCGGGCCTTGAACCTCTCGGTCATCTGGGGGGTCAGCGATATCTCGGGAACGAGGAGTATGGCGTCCCTGCCGGCGTCGAGCGCCTCCCGTATCACCGCCATGTATACCTCGGTCTTGCCGCTCCCGGTCACGCCCCGGATTAAGCCGTGGCCATAGGCTCCCGACCTCATCGCGGCTCGCACCTTGTTTATGCATTCCCTCTGGCCCTTGGTGAGCTCGGCCTCACCCACGGCGCCGACGGCCGGGATGGCCGGGCCTGCATCGGCCTCACCCGCGGGCCCGCCGCCGCGGGTCCCCGTCGCGCCCGCCTGAGCCCGCCTTTTCCTTTCCACCTTCACGTACCCGCGCCTAATGAGCGTGGCTATCGGGGAGCCGCCGCATCCGGCGGCGGAGCACAGCTCGGTGACGGGCATCCCGCCCCGTTCCATGAGGGTTTCCAAGACCCTTATCTGCTGCAGCGTCCCGAACGACCCGCCGGCGATGTCGGCGGCGACCTTGGCCGCGTCCTCCGACAGCTCGGCGAACCTGACGAGCCCTCCCGAGGCGGGCTCGCCCTTCACGACGTCCGTGGGGACCATCGTCCGGATGATGTCGCCATAAGTCGTTATGTAGGCTTCCTTCATCCATAAGGCCAATCCGGCCATTTCCTCGCTGAGCACCGGCTCCTCGGCCATGGCGCGTGAGATGGGCTTCACCCTGGCCGGGGTTCGGCCCGCCCCTCCCGAGACGCGCAGCACGATGGCCCTCCTGAGCGCGTCCCGAGGGCCGAACGGCACGATGGCCAAGGAGCCGACGGCCACGCCCCGGTCCGCCGCGAAGTACCCGTACAGTTTGTCGTACTTGACGGCCGCATCGAGTATCGCGACCTCCACCATAGGCATACAGAAACCGAACCCATGAGATATTTTAGGCTAAGCCAGCAAAAACGGCAGGGACACAGGTCCCTGCCGTCCGTTACCCAAGCCATGTCCATGGCATCCGGGACGCGGAGCCATGCCCTTTCTCCCCGGCCGACCGCGGCCGACCGCGGCAGTCACCGCCTACCGGCCTCCTGGCCTACCCGACGGACCCTTGGCTATACGGTCGTGATCACGTTGATGACCACATACACGGTGCATATCACCACGGTCACCATGAGCGGAAGCAGGACCTTGAGCCTTTTTTCGCCCTTCTTCTCCAGTATCTTGAACCTATCGTCATGGGAGAGGTCCCCATGCTCCCTGTTCACCTTGGCTACCACCCGCTTTACCTTGTTGTAGTATAGGCAGTTGGCGGAAAGGCAGATGAAGAATATGGAGCCCAGCAGGAGGTAGACGATGAATGAACCCTCGATGAACGCCGTCACTACGATGGCGGCGCAGAACAGGGCCGTGTAAAGGGCCGTCAGCGCCAGGAGGTTCTTGGAGGCCGACCACAGGACCGAGAAGAACAGCGCCGGGAGGTTGATGCTGACGAAGACGTCCCTTATCCTGCCGTCGAGCTTCTTCGTGTTCTTCCACTTGAAGCCGTAGTATTGGGGAAACTTCTCGCCGACATAGGCGCCGAGCAGCTGTTCGTACTTTTCTTGATCGGCCCTTTGCTGCAATGTCGCGACGACCTTTTCCTTCTTCATCCGATCCGCCTCTCCCGAAGTTAAAGTTTTCGCCTGCCGGTCAATGCTACCACATACCGATCGGAATTGTAATGCGCCTAACCGTTTTCTTTTTACCCAGCCTTAACGAAATCTCACCGAACGCGTCAGCTCCACCACCATCTTGGCGTCGATCGCATCCTCTATGGGACTCCCTAGGTACGTAAGGCCCTCGACGGTCACGCCGCCTATGAGGTGCCCCTCCTCCTCATGGCCCCTTATAATCGACGGGGGAAGCCTACCCCCGACGACGCTCAGGTTCTTGACCGTCACGGCGTCGATGTGACCCCTGACCGCGTCCTTGGAATACTTGGAATGGAGTATCTTGAAGTCGATGAGCTTCTCCCGCGCGTCCTCCACCCGGATGCCGTCATAGACGACGTCCCTCACGAAGGCCCTGTCGCCGTTGTGGATGGTCAGCACGCCGCCGGACTGGTAGCCTTCCCTCTCGCACCTGATGACGTCGATGTCCTTGAACAGGATATCCCTCATCTCCCCGCACCTGGTCTCATACCCTATCTCAATGGCGTTGCCCCAAGGGGAGTTCCATAGGACGCAGCCGTCGGCCGTCACGTCGCGGACGTCGCTCTCGCCCTGGCTCCTGTCGTAGCCCGTGGCCTTGAGCGCTATGCAGTCGTCCATGGTCTTGATGAAGCATCCGTGGATCACGACGCGCCTGCAGCCGACGACGTCGATGCCGTCGCCCGAGCCCACCGAGCTGAAGACGTTTATCCCGCTTATGTACACGTCCTCGCAGTTGAGCGGCACCACGTTCCAAGTGGGCCCGTCGACTACCGTTATGTCCTCGATCACCACCCCTTTGCAGTCCGTGATTTCCATGACCCTCTTCGGCCTCCTGGCCGCCCGGTCCTTGGGCATCCTGGAGGCGTCCAGTACGCCGCGCCCCATTATCCGGACGTCCTTCCTCCCTTCGGCGTATACCTGCCCGAAGACCACGGCGCCTTCCTCGATCACCAAGGTCTCCCCGTCCGCCAGCCCGATCGGCCCCACGTCGTACTCATGGCCGCCCGCGAAGCGCAGCGTCCCGCCTTCGTCTACGATCGCCGGCGCGCCTGAGGCCCCCCCGCGGTCGCCCGAACGGGCCTTCGGGTACGTGAATATGAACAGCGGGTCGGTCAGCAGCCCGTCGAACTCCATGGAAAGCTTGAGCCGGCCACCGGCCTCGAACCTGATCAGGTTCCCATCGGCTGAGGCCTTGATCCCCGCCTTCATGGGCCGTATGAGGAACCCGCCGAACCCTTGGGGTACCTCCACCTCGAAGGAAGCCATGCCCTCGGTCGTGACGATGGCGTAATGGCCCGCGTCCGAGTACCTGACCGCCACCTCCGCCCCGTCGACGGTGAGCCTGTAGCGGTCGGACCTCCTCGATATGTCCCCAAACCCCTTCACTTCCTTGACCTTCACGTGCCCGAACCTATCCTCCGCCATAAGCGCCACGCCCCCTCATCCGCCCATCTCCCTGCCCAGCTCCTCCTTCAGGAGCGCGCGCTTGATCTTGCCGCCCCCTATGGTCTTCGGCAGCTCGCCTACGAACCGCACTATCCTCGGGTACTTGTATGGCGCGGTGACCTTCTTTACATGGTCCTGGAGCTCCCTGGCCAAGGCGTCCGAACCCTCATAGCCCTTCGCCGTCACGACGAACGCCGCGACCACCTGGCCCCTGACCTTGTCGGGCGCCGCCGTTATCGCACACTCCAGCACCGCCGGATGGGTCAGAAGGGCGCTCTCCACCTCAAAAGGCCCGAT
>WRCU01000117.1 GCA_009783805.1 Oscillospiraceae bacterium | reverse complement strand
GTCGCCCCCGTGATGACGTTCTTCAGCTTCGTCCGGACGAAGGCGGACCCCTTCCCAGGCTTCACGTGCTGGAACTCCACCACCTGGAAGACCTGCGAGTCCAGCTCAAAGGTAACCCCGTTCTTAAAGTCCCCCGCTACTATCATCCTTTTGCGCTCTCCGTTCCGCCGCCGTCCGGCGGCCTATTGTTCGTCCGGTTAAAAGCCGGCCATCCGCCGGTTCGCCCGCATCGCATCCCGTCGCCCTTATATACGCGTCAAAGCCTTGCCGAAACCCGTAAGGTCGCGGTACCCGCCTTCCAGGACGACCACGGCGTTTTCCGTGCGCACCCCGCCCAACCCCTCCACGTATATGCCCGGCTCCACCGTGATTACCATCCCCGTCGCCAACACGTCGTCGCTGCGTCCTGAGACCCTAGGCGCCTCATGTATCTCCAGCCCGACCCCATGCCCCAGGCTATGCCAGAAGGCGTCGCCGTAACCTTCGCCCGCTATCAGGCCGCGCGCCGCGGCGTCCGCGTCCCTGCAGGGGACCCCGGCCTTAATGGCCTTCAGCGCCTCTTCCTGCGCGGCCAGGACGATCCCGTATATCCTTTCCAACTCCGGGCCCGGATCGCCTAAGAAAATCGTCCTGGTTATGTCCGAACAGTACCCTTCGTATATGGCCCCGAAATCGAGCACCAAGCACGCGTCGTCCCCTATGATGCGGTCCGTCGCCGTGCCGTGCGGCAGCGCTGCCCGGAACGAGGACGCCACGATCGTCTCGAAGGAGCGCCCTTGGGCGCCCGCCTTTCGCATCCGGTACTCCAGCTCCGAAGCCACCTCATGCTCCTTGGTTCGGGGGCCTATCAACGGCAGCGTCTCCCTCAGAGCCAAGTCGGCTATCCTCGCCGCCTCGGCCATGACGCGGACCTCGCCTTCGTCCTTGGCCGCGCGCATTTCGTGATCGCGTCACCGGCCGCCAGGAACGTGACCCCACCCATGCCGGCCGTGAGCCTGCCGTAGTCCGCGTACCCGATGCATGCGTCCTCAAAGGCCACCCGTTTGTGCCGGCCGTCCGTGATGCAGGAGCGTACCGACCCCATCAATGACGACGGGTTATCGATCACTTCGCATTCCGGGCATTCAATGGAGGCCTGCATCGTGAACCTGGAGTCCGTCACGACGTAGGCGGCGTCCTGCGTCACCACCGCCGCTGAGTCCTCCCCCGTGAACCCGGTGAGGTACCGGACGTTGGGACGGCTCGTCACGGCCATGCAATCGGCGCCCATCGCCGCCAGCAGGGCGCGCAGGGCGCGCAGCCTCTCGGCGCGCACCCTCAGCCTCCCTTGGCTTCGTGCCGGGGGGATTTTTTAACGAGCTCCGCGGCCTTGGTTATGGCCGCCATCACGTCGACCTCGAACTGCTGCATGAGCCGCTCCACCTTGGAGTAAAGCTCACCCCTCTCAGAGACTATGTACTTGCTGGGCAGCTCGTTCAGCGCGATGGCCGCGATGTCGTACACGCACTTGTCGCAGGTGCATACGTGCAGGTCCTTCAATATATCCTTCATTTGGCTGAATACGATGTGCTCCATGTAGTTCTTTATCTGGTATGACTTGTCCACATGCTTCCCCCCCCGATGAAAGTAAGGCGATGGGCCCATTCTACATCCATGGGGCCGGGATTACAATGCGCCGGGGGGACGGCCGTCGGCCATCCTCTTTCGCACCCTCCTCAGGATCGGCCTTTCCAGCAGCCTCTTGAACCTTATGAAGGCCGTCTCCGCGCCCGGTATCGGGTCGACGAGGAACGTGGCCGTACCCGCCCTGCTCCCCCCCCACACATCGGTGAACAGCTGGTCGCCCACGACCGCCGTTCGGCCCGCCTCAGCGCCGGAGGCGGCCATCGCTGCGATGAACCCCCTGCGCAGCGGCTTGCCCGCCTTCTCCACGTAGTCGATCCCCAGCGAGTCGGATATGGCCCTGACCCTGTCGCCGCCCGAGTTGCTCACTATGATGACCCTGACCCCGGCGTCCTTGACGAGCCCGACCCATAAGGCGACATCATTTGAAACCGCGTCGAGCCCATGCCCCGTCAGCGTGCCGTCCACGTCGGCCAGCAACAGTTCTATGCCCATCTCATGCAAGGCTTCGGCGCCTATGTCCGTAACCGAGGCGAACGCGCGCGTAGGGTACAGCCTTCCTAGCATCATGATCCGCCGCCTTCCCATGGTAAAGCCCCATCGGTAGCCAATGGGGCCGCTTTCCATCGTTATTCTGTAAGACGCGGATAAAGCTTAGGCAATGACGCCGATCGCCAACGTCAGGATAGCCTCCCTCAATATGTATATGAGGAAGAACGCTATGACTGGGGTGAAGTCTATCCTAGAATTGCGCAAAAACCCGATGTTGGAGGTCAAGCCCCTGATGACCGACAGGATGGGCTCCGTCACGGCCCTAACCGAACGGTACACCACGCCGTCCCTCGATATGGGGACCCATGACAGGATCGCATTGAAGAGGACCGCGTACCCCAGCAGGAGGAGCGAGACGTCTATCGCCTTGAAGACCAGGTAGAGGCCCATACAGGGACGAACCCCCTACCTTGTCCCGTACTCGCGCTGCACCCTCTTCGTCTGCTGCATGTCACCTACGTTCTCTTGGTTGATGAAGCTGACGTTCTTCGGTATGAGGACGAATATATCCTCACCCACATGCTCTATCATGCCGTCCAAGGCTATGCAGGCCCCGGAGAAGACGTCTATGAAGCGTTGGGCATGCTCCTTTGAGACCGAGCTCAGGTTCACGATGATGGTGAGGCCTTCCTTGAACTTCGCGCAGATGCTTTCCGCCTCATTTATGTCTTTGGGTTGCTCCTTCAACAGCATGAAGCCGCCGTTGCCGAAGGGCAGCACGTTGCTCCCCGCGTTGGGTCTGTTATTATACAAAGCCGCCTCCTGATGGGCCGGGCCATCCATGCTCCTGTTTTTGGTCCTAAAGGCCAGCGTGTCAACCGCCTCCGCCTGGACGCTAGGTATGGGTTCCTGGATCTCCTCTTCGGTGGTCACCCCGATGAACCTTCCGATCCTTGTGAGCATTCCGTCCTTTTTCATGTTACCCCCCCAAACGTCCTTGTTTTGTACGTCCTTCCCTAATCACCCAAAAAGGGGCGTAAAAAAAGCGAGGAGCCTATCCTGACCATGTTCGAGCCTTCCGATACCGCTATCCCGTAGTCTCCGCTCATTCCCATGGACAAATACTTGATATCGGTATTATGCGATACGTGTTTTTTCATGTCAACGAATAATTTATGCATTTGTTTACAGGATTGTTTTATCTTTGTTTCCGAGCCTATAGGCAGTATCGCCATGATCCCCCGCAGCTTTATATTATGAAAACCTCCTATCCCGCACAAGAATCCGTCGATGTCGCGGACGCCTATCCCACCTTGGTTTTCGTCATTCGCGACATTCACCTGCAACAAATATTCCGAAACGATCCCGGCTGAGGCCGAGGACTCGTCTATGAGCCCCGCCATGCGCAGGCTGCCGACGGATTGGATCAGCGTCCCTTTCGCGACTATGTCCTTGATTTTATTAGATTGTAGGTTCCCTATCATATGGAAGTTCACCCCTTGGCCGGAGAACTCCTCCCTATCCAGCCGCAGTGCTTTGGCCCTGTTTTCGCCAAAGTCGCGGAGGCCCGCGGAATAGGCGGCCTTGACCAGATCCATAGGTACGTTCTTTATGACACCCACCAAGGTCACGCCTTCCTTCGTGCCGGCCTTCTCGGCCAAATCCCTGATATGCCCGTTTATCCTGTGATAATTTTCAATGACCGAAGAGGCGTCCATACCAATCTCCCCCACGTTTGCGTCTATGGAATCTCAAGTAACCGTACCTTAACCGAAACATAACCTTAGGCGTCACGGCCTGACCGAAAGGTACGGCGATACTGCGGATCACGTGACGGACTGGCCGTCCACCACGTTCACCGGCCTCGTCACGTACCGGTCGTTGGCGAAGACCTTCCTGCCGTTCGGGTTGTCGATGTTCTCCAGGATCGCGGACTGGTCGTCGTACGCGACTATCCTGACGTGGACGTCGCGGACCTCGCCGTCCTTGACGAGCGCGATCGTCGCGGTCAGGAACGACTCGTCTATGCGCGCGAGGCTCTCCAGAGGGACCATGAGCCCCTCGTGCTTCTCTATCACCAACTCCGCCTCCAATGACCTGACGCCCGCCATGTGCTGCATGTACCTATCCGACCTCAAGCATAGGACGTACCTGCCGTCGTCGTGGGCCTGCGCCGAAAGGACCTCACAGGCTATCGGCAGCGGTGCCTCCGCGACCCTTACCGTGACCGTGCCGCGCGAGCCTATGGCCCTGGCCGTCTGACCGTCGACGATGAGGCACAGCGCGTAGTCCATCCCCAGCACGACCTTCGCCACGGGCCGCGTCTCCCCGTCCATATAGTATGCCCCCTTGAAAGAGCCCAGGTCCTCTATGACGCCCTCGATCTCCCCCGGCGTCATCGATGGGGCCGACCCCAACGTCAGGATGGCCTCATACCCGTCCACCGCGTAGGAGACCGTCCCCGAGGACGGCGCGTACAGGCTGACGGCGGAAGGGCCGACCTTAGCCATCAGCCCCGCCCTTTCCTCCCTCAGCTCAGCCAGGTATCCGTCGCCGACGCCGTCCCCCCCGGTAAGGATCCACCTCCTTTCCAGAAGGCGGTCCACCTCGCCCTTCAAGGCCATCACGTCGGCCGGGCGTCCGGCCCCCATAGCATAGGCCAGCCTACGGACCTTCGAGTCAACCTCCTCGTCGATCCTCCTGACGTCGCCGTAGCCGTTGGGCCTGGCGGTTTGCCCTTGCATGGTGAGGTCACCTATCTTCCTCTCGACCTCGGCCAGCCTCAGCGCGTCCCGGTAAAGCCCCTCCTTGACCATCTGGGCCATGAGCGAGCCTTTCGCCGCCTTCCCGCCCTCCTCTATCACCGGTAGGACCAAGCCTGACCGGTCGGACTCCATCACCAGCTCATCCCTGACCACGACCCCGACGGCCTTCACGGAGTACTCGATGGAACCCATGCTTATAACGGACGTGTCTATGCTGTGCCCGCCCACCCAATCCATATAGGCGAATACGTAGAACGTCGCGATGACGGCGACGGAAAGCATCGCCAACCCGGACTTCACGGACCTCATCGTCGTCGGCCCCCCATCCTCGGCAGCCTACCTGACGCGCCGATAGAACTCGACGCGCTCGTCTATCTCGGCGTAGTCTATGACCCCCGTCTCCATGAAGCGCATGGCCGTGGCCTCATCGGGGATCCCCGCCCTCCCGCCCAGCCGCGTGCACTTGATCGACGCCACGGCGTTCGCGAACCTCGCTATGAACGGCACGTCCCAGCCCCTGATGAGCCCGTGGACGAACGCGCCGTGGAAGACGTCGCCGCAGCCCGTGGTGTCCTTGACCTCGACATCGTAGGTGGGCGCCTCGAAGTAGCCGCCTTCGTACATGCCTATGCAGCCCTTAGCGCCCAACGTGAACACGGCCACCTCCGCGCCGCCCGCGATGATCGCCTCACAGCACTCCCTGCCGCCCGCGTCGCCGAACCGCCTCTTCTTGTAG
>WRCU01000116.1 GCA_009783805.1 Oscillospiraceae bacterium | reverse complement strand
GTCGATGTTGTTCGTCTCCTGCTTCGTGAGGGTCAGGCGGGTGAGGTTCGGGAAGTGCACGATGTCCTCGATCGTCGTGAGGGTGGACGACAGGGTGAGTGAGGTCAGGGACTCCGCCTCCTCGTACGTCACGCCCCCCAAGGTCTTGCTGAGGGCGGTCATGACACCCTTCTTGAAGTTGTCGTCGGCGAACTCGATGCCATCCTCGCCCGACCCGCATGAGGCGAACGCGAAGGATGAAAGCAGGATGATCAATGACAATGGCAATGCCTTGAACAGCTTCATGAGGTTACCTCCAATGGTTTTACCTTGCCGCCCGTCGGCTTTTTGGGTGGCCTACGCAAGGCTTAACCTAATATTAACAATCCAGGGCCGACGTGTCAATCGCCGAAGACGGGGCCGGGCAACGGGAATGCCGCATGGGCCTAAGGTATGTTAGCATTGCTGGGTCTAAGACCGTCGGGCGGTCGGCGCGGCGGAAAACGCGGGAGGGGGAGCATATCCATGGAAGTCGGCAGGCTAAGGTCCGGCGGGGTCATCACGAACTATTACTGCTCATCCAAGTGCGCGCACTGCCTGTATAACAGCTCGCCTTCCTGGGACAGGGACTACATGGGGGGCGAGATGGGGGAGAGGGTCGTCAAGGCGATCCTGGGGAAGGGGTGCCGCAGCGTACACGTCGGCGGCGGCGAGCCTTTCCTGAACGCCGAGGGCCTGATCTCCTTTCTGAAGACAGCGCAGGCGAATGGCCTGGAAGTCGAGTACGTGGAGACGAACTCATCGTGGTGCAAGGACGGGCCGAGCGCCGCCTCCCTGCTCAGGCGCGTGCGCGAGGCCGGGGTCGGCACGCTGCTGCTGTCCATCAGCCCATACCACGGCGAGTACATACCCGTCTCGAAGGTCAAGGGGCTCATGGGCGCCTGCGGCGAGGCCGGCATGTCCGTGTTCCCGTGGTCCATGGGTTTCATGGGCGAGATGGAGGCTCTGGGCGAGGACGGCGTCCACGGACTCGATGAGTACGAGCGAAGGTACGGCCCCGGATACCGCGAAGGCCTTCTGAAGAGGTTCCCGTTGAACCCCAGGGGTAGGGCGGCGGGGCTGTTCGGCCACCTGCCGGAGAGGGGATGGGAGGAGTTGGCCGCGGAGGCGGGCGCGTGCGACGAGTTCACCTCGACGGGCCACTTCCACGTCGACCTGTACGGCAACTACATGTCCAACTCCTGCGTGGGCCTGAGCGTCGACGTCGGGGACCTCTCCGGGCCGTTGGACCGGGGAAAGTACGAGGTCCTGTACACGCTTCGCGAGCGGGGTGTGGCAGGCCTGGTGGGGCTCGCCTCCGATAGGCACGGCTATGAGCCGAAGCCGAGGTACCGTGGAAAGTGCTATCTATGCTTCGACGTGAGGCGGCACCTCGCCTTGGCCGGTCGAGGCGGCAGGGCCGTCGCCCCGCTAGGGTACTACGCCCATGACTGAGGGCGCGGGCCAGGACGCGCCAAGCCCCGTCCCCGCAAGGCATGGGCGGGCGTCGCTTCGCCCATGCGTAGCAGCCCCATCGTGGGGGCGCCTTACATCATGCCTCGCTTGTTGACAAAGCCGCGGCCGTGATTTATATTGGGTATCTTCGTTATGATGGGGGTAAACAAAATGTTTACCTCCACGTAACTGATTTTTTGCCCATTCGGTTTAGTGGGATTAAACTTTATCCTAAGCCCCATGAAACACCCGCAATCGGGCATGGCGGCCGAGGCGCCGATCCGGGCACACGCATCACAGGGAGGGAGGTGTGGATCATGCAAAGCAGGGCCCCGCTCTACGAGGCGTTGGAGAGCTACGCCAGGAAGGGGACGGTCCAGTTCGACGTGCCCGGGCACAAGAGGGGGAAGGCCTTCTCGGACATGGCGCGCATATTCGGCGAGAAGGTCATGTCGATCGACATAAACTCGATGCCGGAGATGGACAACCTCAACTACCCGACGGGCGTGATAGGCGAGGCGCAGGAGCTGATGGCCGAGGCGTACGCGGCCGACCACGCCTTCTTCATGGTAAACGGGTCCAGCTCGTCCGTGCAGGCCATGATCCTTTGCACGTGCCATCCCGGCGACGAGGTCCTGCTCCCTAGGAACGTGCACAAGAGCGCGATCAACGCGCTGATCCTGTGCGACGCGATGCCGGTGTTCATGCAGCCCGAGGTGTTGCCCGACCTGGGCATAACGGCCGGGATCACGTTCGAAACCGCCAAGAAGGCGATAGACGAGAACCCGCGCGCGAAGGCGATATTCATGACCAACCCCACCTACTACGGGATGTGCGGCGACTTGGTGAGGATCACCGAGTACGCGCATTCCAAAGGGATGCTGTCCATCGTCGACGAGGCCCACGGGGCGCACTTCAGGTTCCACGACGACTTCCCGGAGTCCGCGATGGAGGCTGGGGCGGACATGGCCGCGATCAGCATGCACAAGACCGGCGGCTCGCTGACCCAGAGCTCCGCGCTGCTCATGAAGGACGCAAACGTGGATTATGCGCGGGTCAGGTCGATACTCAACATACTGCAGACGACCAGCGCCTCGTACCTCCTGATGGCGAGCCTGGACATAGCCAGGAAGAACCTGGCCGTGCACGGCGGGGCCATCCTCTCGTTCACGCTCAGCCTCGCCAGGGAGGCGCGGCAGAGGCTCAACGGGATAGAGGGCGTGCGCGTGTTCGGCAGGGAGCTCGAGGGCCAGAGGGGGATAACCCAGATCGACGAGACGAAGCTGGGGATCAACGTCTCGGGGCTGGGATTCACCGGGTTCAAGGCGTACGAGCTTCTGAAAGGGAAGTACAACGTGCAGATGGAGCTGGGCGACGCCATGAACGTGCTGGGCATAGTCAGCGTGGGCGACACCCAGGGCGCCGTGGACATGCTGGTGGACGCCATGTCCAGGCTCGCGAGGGAGGACGCCGTGCCGTCCGGGGGGCAGGCGTTCAGGGACATCCCGCTGAGGAACCCCGAGGTGAGGATAACGCCGAGGAAGGCCTTCTACAGCGACCAGGAGATGGTGGGCCTGGACGCGTCCGCCGGCAGGATAATCGCGGAGTCGGTCATGGCCTACCCGCCCGGTATACCGATACTCCTGCCCGGGGAGTTGATAACGGGGGACGTGATAGACTACATCAAGTTCCTCAAGGGGCAGAAGACGAAGCTTACGGACATGCGCGACGAGAGCCTCGGGAGCCTGATGGTGGTGAAGTGACCGTACGCCCTCGCGGTTGGTTGATCATGATGGGTGTCTGCGATTCCGCCATTACGTAAACGCGTAATGGCGATCATCTTTCGGGCGGTAGCGACGGATGCCGGATGTCGTGATGGGGAAGCATACCTTGATTGAGTTCCATGGGTGCGACAGGGGCGTGCTGTCGGACACGCCCGCCGTCGAGCGGCACATGCGCGCCGCCGCGGACGCCTCGGGCCTCACGGTCGTAGAGTCGGTCTTCCACCGGTTCAAGCCTTGGGGCGTGAGCGGGGTGGTCATCATATCGGAGTCGCACCTGGCCGTGCACACTTGGCCGGAGCACGGCTACGCGGCGGTCGACCTCTTCACCTGCGGGGACGCGCGTCCCGACGGCGCCGTGGGATACCTGACCAAGGCTTTCCGGTCCGCGGGCGTAAGACTGGCGACCCATGACAGGGGCTTCCCGTCGAAGGGGGGCGGCCCATGACGGGCGGACGCTTCATGGCGATGGACTCGCCCTTGGAAGGCTCGGAGATAGCCGTCTTCGGGGCCCCTTTTGATGCGACCTCGTCGTTCAGGCCGGGGTCCAGGTTCGCCCCGGGGGAGATGAGGTCGCATTTTGCCGCACTGGAGGAGTACAGCCCCGCATTGGGAAGGAGCCTTCGCGATAGGCGCATATGCGATATGGGCGACCTCGCGATCGCGCCGAGCGACGTGCGGGGGATGCAGGCGGCCGTCGCGGGGGCGGTCAACGCGGTAATGGACGCCGGCTCAAGGCCGCTGATGATAGGCGGGGAGCACTTGGTCACCCTGCCCGCCGTGAGGGCCATAATGGACCGCATGAGCGGGCGCCGGACGGGCTTGGGGCGTATGTCCGGGGACCCGCCCGACGCCGGCCTCGCCGTCGTCCACCTGGACGCCCATTCGGACCTGCGCGACGAATACATGGGCTGCCGCGAGTCCCACGCCTGCGTCATGCGCCGCGTCTGGGAGGTCGTGGGCGACGGGCGCATCCGCCAGTTCGGGATCCGGTCGGGGGACGCCTCGGAGTACGTGTGGAACGTAGGGAATAGGCACGTCTTTCAGACGGCCGACGGCTTGGGCGGGTTCGGCGAAATGGCCGAGGCATTGGGAGGAGTCCCGGTGTACCTGTCGATCGACCTGGACGTGTTCGACCCTTCCGCCTTGCCCGGCACGGGCACGCCCGAGCCTGGGGGCATAACGTACAACGACTTCCGCGCCGCATTGCCCCACCTGCGCAGGCTCAACGTCGCGGCTGCCGACATAGTCGAGCTCTCTCCCCATCATGACCCTTCCGGGGCCTCGACGATCCTGGCCTGCAAGGTGCTCAGGGAGCTTTTACTCTGCATGTGAGAGTGGGCACGCCAAACCCAATGGGATTTGACCGCCGCGCCCGGATGGGCGTATCCTACTAGGATACCCAAGGCGGGCCGAGCCGCCCGCATTCGGAAGGGGCGATGGACAGTGGGAGACGCGGAAAGGCCTGCATTCCCCAAGAGGGCGGTCGTCACGGCGGGCATGCCCTACGGCAACAAGGAGCTCCACTTCGCGCACATAGGCGGCTGCATGGCGCACGCGGACGTCTATGTGAGGTTCCTGAGGGACAGGATCGGCGCTGAGAACGTGATCTTCGTCTCGGGGACCGACTGCTACGGCTCGCCCATCCTCGAGACGTACAGGCAGAAGAGGGAGTCCGGCGAGTACGCCGGGACCATGGCCGAGTTCGTCCGGGACAACCACGAGAGCCACCTGAGGGACATAGCGGCCTACTCTATATCGTTCGACCTGTTCGCCTCGTCGGCTTTCGGCAGGGCGGGGGAGATCCACGCCGAGACCTCCGCCGAATTCATTGTAAGGCTCCATGAAAACGGCTGCCTATTAAGGATGTCCTCACCGCAGTTCTACGACCCGGACCTGGGCGTCTTCCTGAACGGGAGGCAAGTGGTGGGCCAATGCCCCATCCAGGGGTGCGCCTCGGAGAAGGGCTACGCCGACGAGTGCTCGCTGGGCCACCAGTACATGCCGACGGAGCTGTTGGAGCCGCGCAGCGCCCTTACGGGCAAAGTCCCCATTATGAAGGATGCGGACAACTGGTATTTGGACTCGGAGAGATTCCGTGGGTTGTTGGAGGAATGGGCGGGGAGCATGGCCGACAGGCCCTGGGCCAGGAACCACACGGTCCAGACCGTTCGTGAGTTCCTAAAACCGCCGGTCATATACGTCAAGAGGGAGTACATGGACAAGGTCTCCGGCCTGTCCGGCAAGGGGTTCCCCGAGCACGCGGTCGAGGACGACCCCGCCAAGCCGTCGGCGCAGCTCATATTCAAGTCATTGGCGGACAGGGAAAAGGCCCATGGGATCCTATCCGGGGAAGGCATAAACACGCGGACGGGAAAGACGCTC
>WRCU01000115.1 GCA_009783805.1 Oscillospiraceae bacterium | reverse complement strand
TTCACGTAGGCGGGGTCGGAGCTTATGACCCGCTCCCGGCGCCTCTTCGCCTCCCTTTCCCCCTGACCCGCACCCGATAGGTCGCCGGCGCCGTCGCCCGAACCCCCGGGCGCCCCGCCCCCGTATCCCATGACCGGGACCCGGAGGCCCGCGGACCCGACTATCCCCTCCATCCTGCCCACGGCCGAACGGTCGGCGATCACCATGGCAGGCTCCAGCGTTCGGACGATGCTGCCTATCCTCATGTCGGGCAAGCCCAGGTCCACCGGGCAGTAGAAGTCACCGCAATAAAGCGCGCCCATGAAGGCGGCGATAGCGTCGACGCTTTTTTCCATTGCGATCAGGATGGGGCCCGAGGCGCGTCCGGGTCCTTGCCCGCCCCCGGGTCCGGCCCACCCGCCGCACCCATCCGGCGCCGGGTCCGGGACCGAGGCAGCGATGTGGGCGGCCAAGGCCAAGGCCGCGCCCCTAAGCCCGCCGAACGTCACCGACCTGTCCTGGTCAGTGAACGCGACCTTGTCGGGGCGGCGCCCCGCGGTCTCGTCCAGATACCTGACGACGGACCCCATGCCGGCCTATGCCTTTCCCTTCAGGCGCGTCACGAGCCCATGTATGGCCGCCACGCTGTTGAAGTTCTCCGGGACCAGGTGCCCCGCGTTGATCTCGACGCCGAAGGCCTCCGATATGTCGGCCACCGCCGTTATCACGTCGAACGAGTCCAGGAGCCCGTCGTCGATCAGCCTATCGGACGCCGTGAAGTCCACGTCAGGCCTGATGGCCGATAGGATTCTCGTTATCTCATCCATGGCGCCACCCCCGATTTATCGTCCAGCGTGAGTCATTCTATCGGCTGCGGGGCCCGGTTGGCAACCCGCGGAGCCCATGCACCGCGGTCGGCGGACGCGGCGTGAGGCCCCGCCCGGCTTAAAATGGTAGTATCTATCTATATAAAAAATATGGGGGGTGAAGCCATGGTGCGCGTGGCGATCCTGGGCGCAGGCGGCATGGGAAGGATACACTCAGGCAACCTGTCATCGATGGACGGCGTTGAGGTGGTCGCCGTATGCGATGTCTCGGCCGCCGCCGCGGAGTCCCTGGCCGGCAGGCTCGGATGCGCGGCATACGCCTCGATGGATGAGATGCTGGGCGAAGCTAGGCTGGACGCCGCCTACATATGCATACCGCCCTACGCACACGGAGGGCAGTTCGAGGCGTTCGCCAGGCGTGGGATCCACGTCTTCATAGAGAAGCCGATCAACATCAGCCTTAAAAGGGCCGGGGCCATGGTCGAGGCGGCGGCTGAGGGGGGGATAGTCTCCCAGGTCGGCTACCACTTCAGGTTCGGGGCCGCCGTCCGGGAGCTTAGGAGGCGCGTGGCGGCCGGCTCCGCGGGGAGGCCCGTCCTGTTCGCCGGATCCTTCCAATGCAACTCCCTGCACTCCCCATGGTGGAGGGACAGGTCCAAGTGCGGCTCACAGATCCTCGAGCAGGTGATACACACCTATGACATCGCCATGCACCTGTTCGGCAGGCCATCCGAGGTCACGGCCTTCATGGCTAACGTCGGGCACGCGGACGTGGAAGGGTATACGCTGGAGGACGTCAGCGCCGCGTCCGTACGTTTCGCCTGCGGGGCGCTGGGCTCCATAAGCGCGACCAACTGCGCGGTGCCGATGAGGTGGGACAACCCTTTCACCGCCGTGTACGAGAGGCTGACGGTCCGATTCAAGGGCCCCGGCGAGGCCACCTTCGTAACGACGGAAGGCGGGACCGCGTCATCCGAGGAGCTGGTCGACGGCCAGGACCTGTACAAGGCCGAGGACGCCCACTTCATATCGTCCGTCCGCGGCGGGGCGGACCCCGCGTGCGACGTGGGCGAGGGGTACGCGAGCCTGGCGTTCGTCGACGCGGCCATGAGGTCGGCCCGTGGCGGCGGCGCCATAGTCAGGCTGTGAAGCGGTCCGCGCGGTCGGGCGTCGGCCGGGGGCGGCGGGCATGGCCCGCTTGCGACGTGGGCCGGGATGGCAAACATGATTGGGGGGCCATATGAGGAGAGTCAGCGCGGCGGAGAATTGCCTTCCTAGGGCGGCGGATAGGCCGCGTGGGTCCACGCCGCTCACGGCGAGGATATGCGAGGAGGTCGCGACCCGCTACTTCGGGCCGTTCGTGGAGGTGGGGGAGGCTTGGGCGGGGTTCGTCCCCTCCGAAGGGGCGTCCGCCTGGAAGGCGGCTTGCGAGCGGTTCGTCTATACGCGCGACAGGCTGACCCCCCTCGTCAGGCCCGACGACCTGCTTGCGGGCGCCTTCGTCCGGGGCGACGGCCCCGTCGGCCCCGGTTGGAAGCCGGGCGGGGAGGACTGGTATGTGGCCGAGTTCGCCGCGCGCGGGCCCAAGGAGCCCGAATGGCTGCATGACATGGGGGTGCGCGGCCTCATCTCGACGCAAGGCCCGTTCAACCATAAGGTGGTCGACTACGCCGGCTTCCTTAGGCTGGGCTGCGAGGCGCTGATAGCTAAGGCGACGGGGCTGCTGGCAGGCCGGTCCGGAACGGAGAGGGAGATAGCCGAGGGGTTCATCGAAGGCCACCGCTGCATGGTCCGCACGGCCGAACGTTATGCCGACGCATGCGAGGCCATGGCCGAGCGGGCGGAGGGCGAGGCCAAGGGCAGGCTGTCGGGGATGGCCGGCATATGCCGCAGGGTCCCGGCGAGGCCCGCCGAGACGTTCCGCGAGGCGGTGCAGATGCTGTGGTTCGCGTACATGGTCTCGGGCGACGGGGTCGGACGCCCGGACCAATACCTGTGGGAGTACTATTCCAAGGACCTGGAAAGCGGCCTCATCGACAAGGCTGGGGCTCAGGAGCTGGTCGAGGCCTTCATGGCCAAGGTCCACGGCGAGTTCTTCGAGGGCGTGTTCAACGTTTCGGCCGTGCAGACGCTCACGCTGGGCGGATGCGACCCCGAGGGCGACGACGCATGCAACGGCCTCACCGAGGTGTTCCTGGAAGCCATACGCAGCGTCCGCCTGCTCAGGCCGAACGTCTACCTCCGGTGCGGGCCCGGCACGCCGCAGCGCATGCTCGACCTGGCCGTGGGGATGCTGGCCGAAGGCCTGGGCGAGCCCAGCTTCTACGGCGACGCGCCCGTCATCGAAGGCCTCACCCGCCTGGGCCTGACCTTGCGCGACGCGAGGGACTACGCCCTTAGCGGCTGCGCGGAGGTTGTCTCGCCGGGCAAGGGCAACTGGGGCGCGCCCAACGGATGTATCAACATGGCCCAGCTCGCCTTGGAGGCCTTGCGCGCATACGCGTCCGAACTCGGGGACGCCGAGGAGCGGCCATCCGGACTGGGCGGCGCCTTTGGGGACGGACCCGGCGGGGGCCCGGACGGGGTGGGCTATGCGGGCGGCCGGTTCGCCGCCGGCTTCTGGGCCGCGTACGGCCGAATGTGCGCGAAGGTCTCTGAAGCCTGCTCCCTCGCCAACGAGTACGTGGATGCGGAGAATCGGGACTGCCGCTACGAGTCCACCATCATGTACCCCTTTTGCCTCGAGAGGGGCAGGCACGTCATGGACGGCGGGCTGGAGACGCACTTCGGCCACTGGGAGGGCATAGGCCTCCCGAACGCCGCGGACATGGTCTACTCGGCCCTGAGGCTCATGGGAGGGGGCGGCTCGCCCAGCCTCGCCGACCTGCTGTCCAGTATGGAGGCGGGCGACGCGGGCCTGGCACGTACCGTGCTGTCCTTCCCGAAATTCGGGAACGACGTCCCGGAGGTGGACATGGTGGCGGCCAGGCTGGCCGGCGACCTGTCGGAGTCGCTGGAGTCGCGCTCCCCCGGCCGCAGGAAGGCCCTCAAGCTAGGCCACCTGTCAGGCGGCGAGAACATGCACATAGCGTACGGCAGCCATATGCCGGCCACCTTGGACGGGCGGGGCGCCGGCATGCCGTTGGCCGACTCCCTTACGGGCAGCCAAGGCAAGGCACCCTCCGCGACCTCCGCCATCAACTCCGTCTGCCGCATAGACCATTCGCGCCTGCAGGCCGGGAACGTCTCCACGCTCCGGCTCACCCCGGCTGACTTCGCCACCGAGCGCGCCAGGCTCAAGGTCACGATGCTTATACGGGCCTTCGTTGCGAAGGGGGGGAGCCAGCTGCAGCTGAACCTCGTCGACGCGGAGACGCTCAGGAAGGCGCAGGCGTCGCCGGGGGAGCATGCGGGCCTGATCGTGCGCGTGGCCGGCTACAGCTCGGCCTTCGACGGCTTGGGCAGGCGGCTGCAGGACGAGATCATATCGAGGTATGAAGGGTACTGAACTGGACCTTGCATAGCCTCGCATAGATCCCGCCCGACCCGATGAGCTCCTCGTGGCGCCCTTGCTCGGCTATGCGGCCTTCCTCGAACACGATGATGCTGTCCGCCATCTTCACGGTAGACAGGCGGTGCGCGATGACTATGATGGTCCTGCTGCCGGCCAGCCTCTGGATGGCCTTCTGGATCTCGGCCTCCGTCTCCACGTCCACCGAGGCCGTGGCCTCATCCAGTATCAAGACCGGCGTGTCCCTAAGCACCGCCCTCGCGATGGCTATCCTTTGCTTTTGGCCGCCCGAGAGCCTTACGCCTCTTTCGCCGATGAGCGTGTCATACCCGTTCGGCATGGCCTCGATGAAGGGCGTCGCGTTCGCTATCCCCGCCGCGCGCACGATGTCCCCGCGACCCGCCCCCATCGCCCCGTACGCTATGTTCTCGGCCACGGTGCCGTTGAAGAGGAACACGTCCTGGAGGACGACCGATATCTTGTCCCGGACGCTGCTTTGCGTGACGGTCCTGAGGTCATGCCCGTCCAGCCGCACGGTGCCTGAGACAGGGTCGTAAAAACGCTCGATGAGCGATATCATGGTCGTCTTCCCGACGCCCGTGGCCCCGACCAGAGCCACCATCTGCCCGGGCATGGCGGTGAAGCTGACCCCATCCAGTACCGTGACGCCCTCATTGTAGCTGAAGCAGACGCGCTCGAAGTCGATGCGCCCTTCGCAGGCCGGCAAGTCCGCGGCCCCGGGCATGTCCTCGACGTCCGAGGACGCGTCCAGCACCTCGAACACCCTCCTCGCGCCTGAGTAGGCCACCTGAACGTCCTCCGTCAGCCTCGAGAGCGACGCGACCGGCTGGTAGAACAGGCTGAGGTACAGGACGAACCCGATGATGTCGGACGTCCGGATCTGCCCTTTCGTTGCCAGATAACCCCCGAACCCCACCACCACTACGGTCCCCAGGGAGGTGAGGAACGAGATCGTCGGGTGGAACACCCCGTTCATGAGCTGGGCTTTCACGTTCGCGTCCGTATACCTGGCGTTCACCTCGCTGACCCGCCTCAGCTCCCGGCCTTCCTGCCCGAACGCCTTTATCTCCTTCATCCCGCTGATGTTGTCCTGCAGCAGCGCGTTCAGATCGCCTAAGATCGCCTGGCACTCCCGAAACAGCGGGGAGACCTTCCTTACGAACTTATAGCTGAGCAGGGCTATCAGCGGCACGGGGATCAGCGTCAGCAGGGCCAGCGTCACGTTTATCGAGAAGATCGCCAGGGTCACCAGGACCAGGATGAGGACGTTCGACGCTAGGTCCGGGATGGCGTGCGCGACGA
>WRCU01000114.1 GCA_009783805.1 Oscillospiraceae bacterium | reverse complement strand
TACTTCGACTGCTCCGGCCTGGTCAAGGCCCTGTTATGGCGCTGGACCGGGCAGCCGGGCCATACGCGCGGCGGGTCCACTTACCAGCTTAACGGCATCCCGGACAAGACCGACCAGGGGATCATCGACCTGTGCCGCGAGGTATCCACGGACTTTAGTCGGATCGAAGTGGGCGAGGTCGTGCACAGCGCGGGCCACATCGGCATATACGTCGGCGGCGGCAGGTGCGTGGAGGCGACCACGTCATGGTCGGGCGACGTGTGCTACAGCACGCTGGCCAATACGACCTATGCGGGCAGTAACCTGCGCGTATGGGCGCGGCACGGCAAGCTCCCGTGGCTCAAGTACGGAGCGGCGGCGGCGCCGATCACGCCTGCGGTTCCGGCTACTCCCGACCCCGTCCCTGCTCCCGCCGCTCCCGCGACGCCGGGGACGCCGGCCGAGCTCTACCGCTTCGTCGCGCTCGAGGACCAGACGGTCTACGCGGCGCCGGACGCGGGCTCGCGCGCGGTGGACATGCTCAAGAAGGGCACCACATACCGCATACAGGCGGAGCAGACGTGGGGCCGCATGTACAGCGGCGTGGGCTGGATCCCCATCGACGGCCGCATACGTAAGACGACCTAGCAGCTTCAACCCCCTTCCCTAATAGGCCCTCCCTTAGCCGGGAGGGTCTATTTTTTTGGCACATGGGATGCCCGAAGCCTACGGTGTAATGCGGGTTTGAAGGCCGTTTCGATTGGCACATTTTTGGCACATTTAGTTTCATTTATGGGCTCGCAGGCGTGCGTTAGTGTGCGCGAAGGGCAAAGGCAAGGATTAACGAAAACGCCGGAAAGCCTTGCGGGGCGCTAAAAAAGGCCCCGTGTCGGGGGCCTTTCGTCTTAGCGGGTGATGGGAATCGAACCCACGCGGTCAGCTTGGAAGGCTGAGGTTCTACCATTGAACTACACCCGCGCCGTGCGCCTCATGGATCGCCGGCGTGAGGCATTAGGCCGACCGTAAGCGGGTTACGCGATTTGAACGCGCGACTTTCACCTTGGCAAGGTGACACTCTACCACTGAGTTAAACCCGCATTGCCAGAAGCGTAGGCACGATTATACAGCCGGGGCCGCGGCGCTGTCAACAGCCGCCGAAAGGGCCGGCCGCCTTTGTTTACAGGCAAGGCCACATTAAGTAGAATGGGCCGTGTGGACCAAGCGGGTTGAAATAGACCAGGGGGTGGGCTAATGGCGATCATACCGATCAGGCAAAAATGGAAGGGCACGATGACCGACAAGGAACGTTTCAACAACCAGATGCACTACAAGGCCGTCGACCGCTGCTTCAACATGGAGTTCGGCTATTGGGCGGAGAACTATAGGGACTGGAAGCTCTTCACCGAGAACAAGATAGAGCACGAGTGGCAGGCCAACCAATTCTTCTCCTTCGACCGGATCGGGGGGATAGGCGGGCATACCTGGATGAACCCGGCCTTCGAATATAAGGTGGTCGAGGAGAGCGAGACGACCAGGGTGCTCATCAACGGCGACGGGCTGCTGGCCGAGGTCCCGAAGGACGGCCATGACACGATACCGCACTACATAAAGGCGACGATAGTCACGCCCGACGACTGGAAGAAATGCAAAGAGGAGCGCTTCCGCAGGGACGACCCCGCCAGGGTGCCGGACATAGCGAGGATGAAGGCGGCCAACCCGGAGGACAGGGACTACGCGCTGGGCGTGGGCGTAGGATCCATGATAGGGAAGATACGGGACATGATGACCTTCGAGGGCCTAGCGTACGCGTGCCACGACTATCCGGAGATGGTCGAGGACATGGTCGAGACGGTCTGCCTGATCGTGGAGGACTTCCTCGACAAGGTGCTGCCCCACTTCAAGTTCGACTACGCCTCCGGCTGGGAGGACATCTGTTTCAAGAACGGGCCCATAGTCAGCGTCGACTTTTTCAAGAACGTGGTCGGGCCCCGATACGGCAGGATAAACAAGAAACTGAAGAAGTACGGCATAGACCTATGGTACATCGACTGCGACGGCGACGTGCGCCCCATCATGCCCACGTTCCTCGAGAACGGCGTGAACTGCCTGTTCCCGTTTGAGGTGAACGGTTGCGCGCACCCGGGCGAATTGCTCGACGCGTACCAGGGCGAGCTGAGGATAATGGGCGGGGTCGACAAGATACAGCTCGGCGCCGGGCGCGAGGCCATCCTCAAGTACATGAAGACCCTCGAGCCGTACGTCGCAAAGGGCGGGTTCATACCGTTCTGCGACCATAGGTGCCCGCCGAACGTCAAAGAAGACGACTACCTATACTACCTCGACTTGAAGGAAGAGATGTTCGGCATGAAGCCATGAAGACGTTCACGTACAAAGGCGAGAAGGCGTCTGCCATCTCGTTCCCGTTGGGCGGCATCGGGACGGGCTGCCTGGGCCTGTCCGGCGAGGGGCGGCTCATAGATTGGGAGATAGGCGGCATGCCCTCAAAGGGCTCGCTCAACGGCCTCTCCCACTTCGCCGTCCGCGCGGAGTCCATGGGCGAGGTGCTCGACGCCAGGGTCCTGCACGGGGACCTGCCCCCGCCGTATATGGGGAGGCACTCCCGCGAGCGCTACACGGGCTTCGGGTTCGGCCCCGAGGCCGGTTTGATGGCCGGCATGCCCCATTTTCGGGACACGACCTTCGAGGCTTACTTCCCGTTCGCCAGGATCAGGTTCCTGGACAGGCAGTTCCCCGGAAAGGCGGCCCTGACCGCGTTCAACCCGTTCATACCGCTCAATGAGAAGGACTCGGGGCTGCCCGCCGCGCTCTTTGAGGTGGAGCTGGCGAACACCCACGAGGGCGAGGTCACGTATACGGTATGCCTGTCGGTCGCGAATCCGTTCGCCGGGGAGGCGCGCAACGTCGCGGCGCCGAACGGCCGGGGCGGGGGAGGGGCCGTCACGCTGCAAGGCCGGGCCGACCCGGTCGCCGGATGCCGCTGCGGCGACGGCAAAGGGGCGCCGACCGGGATCCCCCTAGGCGACCTGACCTTGGCGACCGACTGCGAGGACGTGAGGGTCACCCCCTATTGGTATAGGGGAAGGTGGTTCGACTCGCTGCACGTCTTTTGGGATGGGTTCAGCAAGGGGGCCACCCCCCCCGAAAGGGCATATGGGCCGGGCTCGGGAGACCACGCGTCCGTCGAGGCCGCGGTCAGGCTCAGCCCCGGCGAAAGGAAGGCCGTGCGCTTCGCCCTGGCATGGCACGTCCCGTACGTAAGCGCCTATTGGAAGGGCGGCGGGGGCGGGGGGCCGGACGATCCGGGCCAGGGGCGGTGGAAAAACCACTATGCGACCGTCTTTCGGAACTCGTCCGAGACGGCGGCGTACTGCCTGGCCAATTGGCGGAGGCTATATGACGAGTCGGCCTTGTTCAACAGGACCCTGTTCGAGTCCACGTTGCCCGAACCCGTCCTGGACGCGGTTTCCGCGAACCTGGCGGTGCTAAAGTCGCCTTCCTGCCTAAGGCTGGAGGACGGGACCTTCTACGGCTTCGAGGGATGCCACTGCCATGAAGGGTGCTGCCCGGGCTCATGCACGCACGTGTACAACTATGCGTACGCGCTCCCTTACCTGTTCCCCAGGCTGGAGCGCTCCATGAGGACCGCGGACTACAGGCACAACATGCGCGGGGACGGCGCGATGTCCTTCAGGGTCGAGCTGCCGCTGGGCAGCGATAGGTCCGGGTTCCGGCCCTGCGTCGACGGGCAGATGGGCGGGGTCGTGAAGGTGTATAGAGATTGGCTCATATCGGGGGACACGGATTGGCTGAGGTCCATATGGCCCGGCGTCAGGAAGTCGCTGGAGTTCGCGTGGGCGGAGACGAACGAGGACGCTTGGGACCCGGGCAGGAGCGGCGTCATCACCGGGCGGCAGCACCACACGCTGGACATGGAGCTGTTCGGCCCGAATTCATGGCTCACGGGTCTATACCTGGCCGCCCTCAAGGCGGCCTCCTGCATCGCCGTCGCACTAGGCGAGGACGCTTTGGCCGCGGAATATATGGTGATATTCGGGAAGGGCAAGGCATGGGTCGACGAACACCTCTTCAACGGCGAGTACTATTTCCATGAGATCGACCTGAATGACCGGTCAATCCTGGAAAGGCACGGCGAAGGCGCGTCGCTGCACGGAGACGACGCGGTCTCGGCCTATTGGAACGAGGAGGCCGGGGAGGTGAAGTACCAGATCGGCGAGGGCTCGTCGATCGACCAGGTGGTCGCGCAGTGGCACGCGAACATCTGCGGCCTGGGCGAGGTGTTCGACCGGGGCAAGGTGCGCAAGGCGCTGGAGTCCATATATAAATACAATTACAAGGGCAACATCAGGAACGTCACGAACCCGAACCGCGTCTTCTGCCTAAACGACGAGTCCGGGGCCGTCATATGCGACTGGCCCGAGGGTAGGCGCGTCCCGGCCATTCCGGTGGTGTACGCGTCGGAGACGATGGAGGGGTTCCAGTACCAGGCGGCTGCGCACATGGTCCAGGAGGGCATGGCCGACAAGGGCCTGAGGCTGGTGAAGTCCGTGAGGGACAAGTACGACGGCCACAAGAGGAACCCATGGAACGAGTTCGAGTGCGGCAGCAACTACGCGCGCTCCATGGCCAGTTACTCGCTCCTCCTGGCCTACAGCGGCTTCGCGTACAGCGCCCCGGAGATGGCCATGGGCTTCTCCCCGATATCCGAGGACGGCTACTCATCCTATTTTTGGTCCACCGAGACCGGCTGGGGCGGGTACCAGTCGTCGGCGGGCGAAGCCGTCCTCACCGTCTGCTACGGTTACCTGGAGTTGAAGAGGCTCCGGCTGGGGCAATTCGCGGGCAGGTGCGTGGGCGCGGCCTACGTGACCGACCGGCTGGTGGGCTGCTCGTTTGAGGGGGACACGCTAACCTTCTCGAACAAGCTGCACATAAAAGATGGGCTGTTCCTGAAGGCATACTTCGAATAAAAGGCCATAGGCCGGGCAGAGGACTCGCGTGGACACAGGCTCCGACGGGAGGATCAGCGTCACCCTCGCGAAAGTGGTGGAGGGCTTCGGGCTGGAGGTGGTCAGAGAGTACGGCGACCTCGAGGCCATACACCTGTCGACTCCGGACATCAACAGGCCCGGCTTGCAGATGGCCGGATTCTTCGACTACTTCGGGGCCGACAGGATCCAGATAGTGGGCAAGAGCGAGCTGGAGTACATATGCAGGTTCCCGGCCCGCACCAGGTCGAAGAGGCTGGGCAGGTTCTGCGCCTCGGGAATACCCTGCATACTGCTGACGCGCAGCCTCCCATTGATCGAGGAGATGGACAGGGCGGCGGAGAGACATGGGATACCGATATTCCGGACGACCGAGGACACGTCCGTCTTCCTGGGCATGATCATCACGTGGCTCAACGTGCAGCTGGCCCCGAGGATATCTACGCACGGGTGCTTCATAGAGGTCTACGGCGAGGGCATCCTGATCTTAGGCGAAAGCGGCGTGGGCAAGAGCGAGACGGTGCTCGAGCTCGTCAAGAGGGGCCATAGGCTGGTGGCGGACGACGTAGTGGAGATAAGGAAGGTCTCGAACCAGACGCTCATAGGGACCGCGCCGGACGTCATCAGGCACTTCATCGAGATCAGGGGGCTGGGCATCATAGACGTGAAGAACCTCTTCGGGATGGG